>NZ_JANOCG010000609.1:0-2752 GCF_031412075.1 Rhizobacter sp. | reverse complement strand
GTTCGGTGCGCCGCGCCTCTGCGGTGCGCTGGGGCGTGGCGGGCAACATCGTGTGGGCCTGGGTCTTCACCATCCCCGCCTCGGCCTTCGTGGCCGGCATCTTCTACTGGGTGAGCTTCTCGATCTTTGCCTGAACCGGCTGGCTCACTGGCTGATCTTGCGGCCTTCTTCGACCTGGTACTCGAAGTAGCGCTGGCCACTGAAGGCGATGGTCGACATGAGCACCGTCGCTCCCAAGAGCAGCGACAGGACCAGTGCAAAAACCACCCCCCAGCCCGACCGGTGTGCCGGGCCGCCGGGATTGAAACGTTCGTTCCATTTTTCGTCGGGCGTCACGCCGTAGACGATGGCGGCCAGCATGGCAGCCGCAAGTGCAAAGCCCAGCAGCGGCACCAGCAGCCACGCGAGTTGGTCGTCTTGCCCCAGCTCCTGCACACGCCGCACCCCATAGGCGCCGACCAGCGTGGGCACCCACCAGAGCCAACCCCAGACGTCACGTCGGCCATAGAGGTAGAAGCGGTGCAGGCCCAGGCCACCGCC
The DNA here is from genome assembly GCF_031412075.1 of Rhizobacter sp. Taxonomy (GTDB): domain Bacteria; phylum Pseudomonadota; class Gammaproteobacteria; order Burkholderiales; family Burkholderiaceae_C; genus Rhizobacter. The sequence continues at coordinate 2,212 of NZ_JANOCG010000609.1, read as the reverse complement.
GATCAGGGCGATCCAGGCCGCCAGCGTCTTCGACTTGTACCCGCTCATGAGCCGTCTTCCGGCGCGGTGGTGTCGCCGCTGCCCATGGCGCGCTGCATGATGACCACGTCGCGCCAGGCGCCAAACTTCCAGCCGCTGGCCTTCAACAAACCGGTGTGTTCGAAGCCGAGGCTGCGGTGCACGCCGATCGAGCCCGCATTGGCCGAGTCCCCGATCACCGCCAGCATCTGTCGAGCGCCCTGCGCCTCGCACAGGGTCAGCAACTCGGCCAGCAGCAGCTTGCCCAGGCCCTGGCCACGCGCCGCATCGGCCAGGTAGATCGAGTCTTCCAGGCAAAAGCGGTACGCACGGCGCGGCCGGAAGTGGTTGGCATAGGCGTAGCCCAACACCTGGCCGTCGCGTTCGGCCACCAGCCAGGGCAGGCCTTTTCCCAGCACGTCGTCGCGGCGGCGGGTCATCTCGGACAGGTCGGGCGCCTCCAGCTCGAAGGTGCCAGTGCCGTTCAGCACGTTCCATTCGTAGATGGCGGTGATCTGCGGCAAGTCGGCTGTGGTGCTGGGGCGAATCAGGGGAGGGTTCATGTTTGTGCGTTGCGGTGTCGCTTGAGTTTATAATGCGCGGTTTCGATGACGGCTGGTTGTGAGACCGGCGTATCTACGACATCGAGCCCTCTGGCAGGGGCCTGCGGATACCGCAACCCTTGCCCTTTTGCTCTGCTCGCCCTGAGTGTCTCCTGGTGCGCGGTGGACGTTTTCAAGATTTCCAAGGAAACAACATGGTCGTGATCCGACTCGCACGTGGTGGCGCCAAGAAGCGTCCGTTCTACAACATCGTGGTTGCCGATTCGCGCAACCGCCGCGACGGCCGCTTCATCGAGCGCGTCGGGTTCTACAACCCGGTGGCGTCGGGCGCTGAGCAGCCGCTGCGCGTGGCCTTCGACCGTGTCGACTACTGGGCCGGCAACGGCGCCCAGCTGTCGCCCACGGTGGCTCGCCTGGTGGCGCAAGCCAAGGCTGCGGCCTGACATCGATCGTGGCCGCGACGCCCTCGGCCGTCGGCTCAACTGAGCCGGCTTTCCCCGAGGACGCCATCGAAGTCGGCCGCGTCGTTGACGCCTGGGGCGTGAAGGGCTGGATCAAGGTCCAGCCTTTTGCATCCGACCCTCAGGCCTTGTTTTCTTCCAAGCGCTGGTTCGTCAAGCCGCCGGAAGAAGCAGACATCAGACAGTTCGGCACCAAGCCGGCTGCATCTTTCCCTCGCCTGCTGAAAGTCATCGAAGCCAAGGAACATGGCGATGGGGTGGTGGCCCAGGTGCAAGAGGTCGGTGACCGCACGGCCGCCGAAGCATTGCGCGGGGCGCGCCTTTTTGTCGGCCGCTCCAGCTTCCCGACAGCCGATGCTGACGAGTACTACTGGGTCGATTTGATCGGCCTGTCGGTGTTCAACCGGCAAGGCGAGGCCTTGGGCACGGTCGTTGGCTTGCTCGACACCGGCCCGCACAGCGTGCTGCGCATCCAGAGCGCCGAGCTGCAAGCCGAAGAGCGGCTGGTGCCTTTTGTCGCAGCCTACGTCGACGAAGTGACCCTGGCCGAGAAGCGCATCACCGTCGATTGGGGCCTGGACTACTGATCCGGCGCTGTTGGCATGCGCTTTGACGTCATCACCCTGTTTCCCGAGCTGTTTGCGCCCCACCTGACGCAAGGCATCACCCGGCGCGCATTCGAGTCGGGCCAGGTCGACGTGAAACTGTGGCCCTTGCGTGACTTCGCCGACAACGCCTACCGCCGTGTCGACGACCGGCCCTATGGTGGAGGCCCTGGCATGGTGATGCTGGTCGAGCCGCTGGAGCGTGCATTGCAGGCCATTCGCGCCGAACGCAACGACGCTGCACCCGTGATCCATTTCACGCCCACCGGCCGGCGCATCGACCAAGCGCTGCTGACCGAGTTCTCGCAGGGCCTTGGCGCCGTGCTGCTGTGTGGGCGTTACGAAGGCATCGACCAGCGCTTCGTTGATCGCCATGTCGACGTGGAACTGAGCCTGGGAGACTTCGTGCTGTCTGGCGGCGAGTTGCCGGCCCTGGCGATGCTGGACGGCGTGACCCGCCTGCAAGACGGTGTGCTGGGTGACGCGCAGTCGCACCAGCAAGACAGCTTCTCCGACGGATTGCTGGACTGCCCGCACTTCAGCCGCCCCGAGGTGCTGAATACCC
>NZ_JANOCG010000608.1:0-3009 GCF_031412075.1 Rhizobacter sp. | reverse complement strand
CTCGCGGTCGCGAATTTCGCCCATCAGGATCACGTCAGGCGCCTGACGCAGCGTGTTCTTCAGCGCCTGGCCCCAACCTTCGGTGTCGAGCCCCACTTCGCGCTGCGTCACGATGCAGTTCTTGTGCGGGTGCACGAACTCGACCGGGTCTTCGATGGTGATGATGTGGCCGAACGAGTTTTCGTTGCGGAAGTCGACCATCGCCGCCAGCGAGGTGCTCTTGCCCGAGCCGGTGGCGCCCACGAAGATGACCAGGCCGCGCTTGGTCATGGTCACGTCTTTGAGCACCTGCGGCAGGTTCAGGCCGTCGAGGGTGGGCAGAGTCTGCGGGATCGTCCGCATCACCAGGCCCACATGGCCCTGCTGCACGTAGGCGTTGACGCGGAAGCGCCCGATGCCCTGTGGCGAGATTGCGAAGTTGCACTCCTTGGTGCGCTCGAACTCGGCGGCCTGCTTGTCGTTCATCACCGAGCGGGTGAGCGCCAGCGTGTGCTGGCTGGTCAGCGGCTGCGGCGACACCTTGGTCACCTTGCCGTCGACCTTGATCGCAGGCGGGAAGTCGGCCGTGAGGAACAAGTCGGAACCGTTGCGCGACACCATGAGGCGCAGCAGGTCGTTGACGAATTTGGATGCCTGGTCTCTTTCCATATGTCCTTCTTTCTGCGACCTAGTTGCTCGACAACAGAGCACTCAGGCGCGCACTGACCTGCCGCAAACGCAACGACAGGCGCCGCGACAGCGAGGCCAACAGGGCCAGGCCGAGCCGCGGCTCGTTCATGATCATCTCATCGAGGCGTTGTGCATCCACCACCGCCAGCGAGCACGCGGTGAGCGTGGTGCACGCCGAGAACCGCGCCCCTGCATCGAGCAGAGACATTTCGCCCAGCATATCGCCTGCCCGTGCCTCGGCCAAGCGCGCACGGCCGCCCCAGGGCTGAACGCGGTCGACCGCCAGCGTGCCCTCGAGCACGATCAGCATGTAGTCACCCTGCTCGTCTTGCCCGATCACTTCTTGGTTGACCGGCACGGTCACGAACTGCAGGTATTGGCTCATGCGCTGCAGCTCGGTGGGGCCCAGGGCGGCCACATGGCGGTCGGCGCCCCAGAGCTTGGCAAACATCGGCTCGGCGAGCCTGCGCTCGAGCGGCTGTGCACCCACTTCCTTGGCGCGGTTGACCCAGGTGGCCAGGGACTGAACCTCGTCGCCGCGCTCGGAGAACTGGGTGGAGAAAAAGCCCGAATCGGCCGGGTTGTCGCCGGCGCCGGAATCGGGCCCGCCCGCGCCACGCTTGAGTCGATCAAACAGTTTCTTCACGGCGTGGGCCCTCGCTCCGCGTTGGGGAAGGCTCGTGTCAGCCGGGGAAGTTTTCCGGGAACTTGGCCTTGGCCCGCGCCTCGGCCGGCGCGATGATGTTGCGACGCACCAGGTCCGAGAGGTTCTGGTCGAGCGTTTGCATGCCCATGGTGTTGCCCGTCTGGATCGACGAGTACATCTGCGCGATCTTGTTTTCGCGGATCAGGTTTCGGATGGCCGCCGTGCCCAGCATGATCTCGTGCGCCGCCACGCGGCCGCTGCCGTCTTTCAGCTTGCACAGGGTCTGCGAGATCACGCCGATCAACGACTCCGACAGCATCGAGCGCACCATTTCTTTTTCAGCCGCCGGAAACACGTCGACCACACGGTCGATGGTCTTGGCGGCCGAGCTGGTGTGCAGCGTGCCAAACACCAGGTGGCCGGTTTCCGCCGCGGTGAGCGCCAGACGGATGGTCTCCAGGTCGCGCATTTCGCCCACCAGGATGGCGTCCGGGTCTTCGCGCAAGGCCGAGCGCAGCGCGTTGGAGAAGCTCAGCGTGTGCGGGCCGACCTCGCGCTGGTTGATCAGGCACTTCTTGGACTCGTGCACGAACTCGATCGGGTCTTCGACCGTCAGCACGTGGCCGTATTCGTTTTCGTTGAGGTGGTTGACCATCGCGGCGAGCGTGGTCGACTTGCCCGAGCCGGTGGGCCCGGTGCACAACACCAGGCCGCGCGGCTTGAGCGCCAGCTCGGCAAACACCTTGGGCGTGTTGAGCTGCTCCAGCGTCAGGATCTTCGACGGAATGGTCCGGAACACGGCGCCCGCGCCGCGGTTCTGGTTGAAGGCGTTGACGCGAAAGCGCGCCAGGCCCTGGATCTCGAATGAGAAGTCGCACTCGAGCGTTTCTTCGTACGCCTTGCGCTGCGAGTCGTTCATGATGTCGTAGACCATCTCGTGCACTTGCTTGTGCTCGAGCGGGTCGACGTTGATGCGACGCACATCGCCGTGCACACGGATCATCGGCGGCAGGCCGGCGGACAAGTGCAAGTCAGACGCTTTGTTCTTGACCGAAAACGCCAGCAGTTGGGTGATGTCCATGTGTCTCTTCGTGGGGGTTGGGCCCGCATGCAGCGTGGCCAGGCGCCACTGATATAGGCTCGCGGGATTATGGCGACGATTGCAGCGAACATACAACAAGTGCGCGAGCGCATCGCCCATGCCTGTGCAGCAGCGCAACGGCCCGTGCAAAGCGTCACGTTGCTAAGCGTAAGCAAAACTTTCAGCCCCGACGCCGTGCGTGAAGCCTTTGCAGGCGGCGAGCGCTGCTTCGGCGAGAACTACGTGCAAGAAGGGGTCGACAAGATCGCTGCGCTCGCCGACCTGCGCACGCAGATCGAGTGGCACCTGATCGGCCCTTTGCAAAGCAACAAGACACGCGTGGTGGCCGAGCACTTCGACTGGGTGCACAGCGTGGAGCGCCTGAAGATCGCCGAGCGCTTGAACGAACAACGCCCTGCACACCTGCCGCCGCTGCAGGTCTGCCTGCAGGTCAACATCAGCGGCGAGGCCAGCAAGAGCGGCGTGGCGCCGGCCGAGGTGCTTGCGTTGGCGCGCGCGGTGGCGGCGTTGCCCAGGCTGCGATTGCGCGGGCTGATGGCGATCCCCGAGCCCGACTCCGGCGGCGCACCCCACCGCGCGCTGCGCGAGCTGC
>NZ_JANOCG010000607.1:0-8317 GCF_031412075.1 Rhizobacter sp. | reverse complement strand
CCAGGCCACACGGGCAAACACGTTGTTGCGCCGCAGGCTGCTGCCGCCAAAGGCCTGCGCCTTCCAGCCGAGGTTGCCGGCCACGCCGCGGCGCAGTGCGTCAGGGCCGCCGGCGAACCAGCTCTGCAGCAGTTGCCGGTTGCGCGCATTCCAGGCGTCCCACTGCGCGTTAGACGGCGCCGTGCTGTCGTACCACCACTCGGCCGTCAGGCTCAGCTTGTTCTCGGCCGTCCAGGTGGCGCCGAGCAGCGCCTGAGCTGTCTTGCCCTGGGTCAGCGTGCGGTAAGGGCTGCTGCTCACCAGGCCTTGTGCCGATGGGTCGATGGTCAGCACGTCGGCCCGTTCGGCGGCACGGCCCGAGGCGTGCACTTCGAGGCTCTCGCTCGCCACCCATGACACTGCGGCGCCGAGGCTCGCGCGGGTGTGCTGGCCGTAGCGGGCAAAGCCATGCCAGTCGGCGTTGCCGATGTGGCGGTAGACACGTGCGGCCAGGGCTTGTTCATCGCCACCGAATGCAGACGACGCTTCGCTGTCACCGGCTCGTTGCGGGTTCACCCACACCAGCGACCAGGCGGTGCTGGCGTTGAAGTGTTCGGCCTGCAGCAACGCCCGTCCTTGCGGCGTGCTTGTGAGCAGAGTACGGCGCTTTTCCTGCTGCACGATGTCGTTCGGGCGAAAGCCGTAGCCCACGTCCCAGGCGACTATTCTGCGGCCGGCGCTGAGCTGCCAGCCTGCGGCATCGCCCGACGCATACAGCTCGTTGACGGTGCCATCGCTGTGCCACGCCGCACCTTCGGCGCGCTCGCTGCGCAGGGCGACGGCCGCGCTCAGCATCTGCCAGCGGCCGCGCAGTTCGCTCTCGATGGCGCCCGAGCTGGCGGGCGGGGCGATGAGTTCGGGCGCGAGTTGGGCGCCGTTGGCGAGCGGGCCTTGGGTCGCGGGCTGGCGGTCGTCCCAGCGCTGGCGCACTTGGCCGCTGAAGTCGCCATCGGCTTGCGCTGCTGTCACTGCGCCGGACACAAGCAAAGCGAACACGGTGCGACGCATGGCCTCAGTCCAGGCTCGGGTTGCGCGCCAGGAACATCGGGTTCAGCCAGGCCTCGGGAACCGTGCGCTCCTTGCGGGCGAGGTAGCGCACACGCGTTTCCTTGTGGTTGCTCAAGCGGTCGAGCAACACCATCTCGGCCACGGCGGTGGGCGCCGTCGGCTTGTCCATCACGAAGCGCGCACTTTTGGCGAGTTTGTCGGACTGCACGTACAGGTCGGCCTTGATCGGCTCGCGTCGGGCCTTGCCGATCCACAGCTCGATGCGCTGGTAGGTCACGCCCTTGCGTGCGGCGCTCAGGCTCAGGTGAGTGCACGCGGCCTCGCCACACGTTTCTTCGCCCACCAGCTGCGCGGTGTAGTCGTCAGCCCAGCTCATGGTGGCGATGTCGCCGGTCGACGCATCACCCAGCAGCTTTTGCATCGGCGTGATGCGCATCGGGCGCTGGCTGTTGGGCATGAGCAGCCAGAAGTCGTCTTTCAGCATCAGCACCTTCTGGCCTTTTTCAGCCGGGCTTTGCATCAGCACCAGCGACTGCTGGTTGCCTTGTGCAAACACCGTGTAGCGGCGCTCCTTGTCGGGCGAGCCGTCGGTGTGGAAGGTGGTGATCTGCGTGTCGACCTGCATGTGGGCGGCACTCATGCGGTAACGGTCGGTGGCCTTGAGCAGGTCGCTCATGCCTTGGGCTTGCACGTGCAGCGTGGCCAGCAGGAGCCCGGCTGCGCAGGCGATGCGGTGAAAGGGGTTCATGGTCTTGTCCTTTGAGAAGTGAGTTCAACTCCCACCGTTCGCCCTGAGCCTGTCGAAGGGTGCGCACAGCACGGCGCCGGCTTCGACAGGCTCAGCCCGAACGGTGGCGAGGGTCAGGTGTGTGCCAGCGCCGTCACCACCGGCTGGTGCACCGTCTTGCGCGCCACCCAGGCCGAGGCCAGCATCGCCAGGGCCACCATGGCAATGAGCGTGAAGGCGTACAGCGGCGCATCGATCGCGACGGTGAGCGGGTAACCCACCGAGCGGCCCGGCGGCGGCGGCATCTGCACCGGGAAGACATACAGCAGCACGCTGGCCGTCAGTGCGATCACCGCACCCACCACCGCACCCGCACCCCCGAGCACCAGGCCTTCGAGCGCCAGGGTGCGCAGCAGCTGGCTGGGCAGCGTGCCCATGGCGCGCAGCGTGCCGATCTCGCGGGTGCGCTCGATGATGGCCATGGCCATCGCGTTGGTCACGACGAAGACCACGATCACGCCGATGATGGTGCCAAGCGCGCCGAAGATGCGGTTGTAGAGCGCCTTCACCCCTTGATAGAACGCCGCCTGGTCGACCCAGGTCTGCACCGTGAGCTGCGGCTCTGCGGCCGCGATTCGCACCTGCGCCGAAGCCGTGAGATCCATGCGGTTGAGAAACACCCCCAGGCTGCTCACCCGCTGCGTGTTGAGCAGCTTCTGCGCGGTGAGCAAGTCGGTGTAAACGAGGCGCTTGTCGACTTCGGGCACGCCGGTCGCAAAGATGCCTTTGACCCGCACGTCCATCGCGTTGAGCGCGCCTTCGGTGGTGCTGGCCAGCAGCGTCAGGCTGCTGCCCGGACGGGCGTTCAGGCTCTTGGCGAGCCCTTCGCCCAGCATCACCTCGGCGCTCGCGGTGTTGCCACCGCTCAGCACATCACCCGCCTTGATGGTGAGGAAAGGGCCCTTGACCGAAAACTCATCGTCGGGTGACACGCCCACAGCCATCATCACCGTCGACTTGTCGCCGTTGCTGATGAGACCGCTGAACTCGACCTTGGGCAACACGGCGCGCACATCGTTGTCGGCCAGCAGGCGGGCCTTGAGCGCGTCGGCGTTGTCCAGGCCGTGTTCAAGCGGCGTGACTTCGTCTTTCGTGAACTGCGCAGGAAGGCCCACGATCAGGTGGCCGGTGTTGCGCGCCGAGGCCTGAGCCAGCGCGCTGTAGGTGGAGATCGCAAAACCGCCGGCCAGCAAAATCGCGGCCGTGCCGAGCGCGGCGATGGCCACGGTGACGGTGGAGCGGCGGCGGTTGCGCAGCGTGTTGAGAAACGCGAATTTCAACCAGGGGTTCATGGCAGTGCCTCCATCGGTTCGACCGCTGTGTCGGTGATCTGCCCGTCGAGCAGGGCGACGATGCGGTCACAGCGGCGCGTGAGCCGGTGGTCGTGCGTGGCGATCACGAACGCTGCGCCTTGGGCATGGCCCAGCTCGCGCATCAGGTCGAGCACCTGGTCGGCGGTGCGCGAGTCGAGGCTGGCGGTGGGCTCGTCGGCGATCACGAGCTTCGGTGACTTGACCAGCGCGCGGGCGATCGCCACACGCTGCCGCTGACCGCCCGAGAGCGCGTCGGGCCGGTGCTGCGCGTGGTCTTGCAAGCCCACCGCTTCGAGCACCTCGGCCACACGGCGTCGGCGCTCGCTGCTCGGCACACCGGTGAGGAACAGCGGGTAGTCCACGTTCTCGGCCACTGTCATCACCGGTACCAGGTTGAAGCTCTGGAAGACAAAGCCCAGCGCATCGCGGCGCAAGAGTGCGGCGCGGGTGGCGGGGAGCGTGTCGACCCGCTCCCCGCGCAACAAGATCTCGCCCGCATCGGGCGTGTCGATCAAACCCGCCAGGTTGAGGAGAGTGCTCTTGCCGCTGCCCGAGGGCCCGGTGAGTGCCAGCATCTCGCCGGGGTAGACCTGCAGGTCGATGCCGCGCAGCGCGGGCACCACGTGGGCGCCGAGCCGGTAGGTCTTGTGCACGCCACGCAGTTCGATCACCGGGGCAGCTTTCACCGCCGAGACAGTGGGTGGGTTCTTCATTGCGGCAGGCCTTGCAGCTGCACCTTGGCGGCGTCGGCCTGCGGCAGCTGGCGCTGGATCACGGCCTGGAAGTCGCGCTGCGCATCGGCGTTGCGAAACTCTTTCGCCGCCTGCTGGCCGGCACGCATCAACACCGCGCCTTGAAACCCCGGCGTGGCCTGGCTCAGCAGCGGGCTGGCGTGCACGTCTTCAAGCAGCTTCACACCGCGTGCGTTGCGGTTGAAAAAGGCCGGCAGGTTGAGAAAGGTGCTGGCCGCCGTGAAGCGTGCCTGCAGGCTCACCGGCGAGCGGTTCAGCAAGGCAGTGTCGTGGGCCGGCTGCAGCAAGGACAGGCCCTTGTCGATCAGCGCCAGGCCGTCTTCGGCGTGGCTGATCTTCTTCCACGGCATGAAAGTCGACTTCGCCTTGAGCGCGGTGGCCGCCCCGGCATACACCATCAACATCGGGTGGCCGGGCTCGGCCTTCAGCAAGGCATTGAACTGGTCGGCCGAAGCCTCGAGTGCGGCGCTGTCGCCCTCTTGCGCGGCCTGGAAGGTCTGGAACGCTGCTTGAAACTGCGCATCGGTGGTGGCCGCCGTGGCGGTGCCCAAACCAAGGCTGAGCGCCAGCGCGGCAAGCAAAACACCGCGACGCGGCAGACGCAAAAACGATGTGGCTGTGGCCATGGAAAACCTCCTGAAGAATGACGTGGGTTGAGAAACAACACCGTCAGGCTAAGGAGGCGCAGCGCACAGCGCCGCTGTGCTGCGACGAAACGCTGAGGCGTGTCGCGAAGTGCGGGCAAGCCGGTGCGAACAGGGCCTGGCCGAGGCCCGATCGCCAGCGCGGAGGAAACCTGGGCGCGTCAGTCGGCCTGCGTGACCGCGTAGACCGCCTGCACCACCTGCGCCATGCGCTGGTAGTCGAGCCGCTCGTGGGTGTCGCCGGCCTGGTGGTAACGGGTGTTCCGGTAGAACGAGGTGTCGGTCACCATCAGCGCCGCAAAACCTTCGGCCCAGTAGCTGCGGTGGTCGGAGAAGTCGATGCCCTGGATCATGCTGGGCGCATTGATGGAGTGCACCGGCAAGGGTGTGGCGCCGGCCATCTGTGCCTTCACCCGGCGCATGGCTGAAAAGTCGCCGAGGCGCCCGACCAGCGCGATGAAGTTGCCCTGGTTCGGGTAGAGCAGGGTCATGCCCGGCACCGGGAAACGCTGGCTCCCGGGCTGGTGGCTGAAGTCGCCGATCATTTCCAATGAGAGCATCAGCCGCACCTCGCGCCAGCCGCGGCGAGTGAACGCGCATGCCGCACGCTGCCCATGTCGGGGGTGCGGAAGTGCGGCGGCTCCTCCAGCGTGTAGGCCACCAACTCCACCGGCTGCCTGGGTGGGTGCTCGCACAGCAAGCGCCCGAGCTCGATCAGGCCAGCCACCCCGCTCGCGTTGTCGTCGGCACCCGGGGTGTGCGTGTCGGGTGTGTGGCCACGGGTGTGTTTGGCACCTTCGACGGCGTCCCCATGCGAGTCGTAGTGCGCACCGATCACCAGCACCGCGCCGGTGACGGGGCCGAAGCGCGCCACGATGTTCTTGTAGTGGGCACCTTCCACCTTGACGGCCTGCACCGACACCGTGGCCCCCATGGCGGCAAACTCGTCGAAGACGTACTGGCCTGCGGCTTCGAGGTTCTTGAACTGGTCGTGGCTGCGGGGGTAGAAGTCGACCGACAGGCGCTTGACGTGGGCCTGCAGCCGCGCCGCGCTCACTTCGGGCGGCGTCGACGCCACCGGGCGCGTGAAGGGCTGCGTGACCAGGCCAACGGCGACCGCGCACACCCCCGCGACCAACACGAGAACGACGGCGACAGATTTGATGGACATGTGGTGACGATGAAGCGCTAGGGTTTGGCCACGAAAGCGAACTTGTCGCCCGACAAAAACCCGCAGCTGCGGTAGAACCCGTGCGTGCTTTCCTTGCGCGAGCCGGTCATCAACATGACCTTGTAGCAGCCACGCTGCCAGGCACGATCGAGCGCGTGTCGCACAACGGCTTGCCCGATGCCACGGCCACGCGCGCGCTGCTCGACGACGACGTTTTCCAGCACGGCGTAGGGAGACAAGCCGCGGCTCAGGTTGGGCACGATGTTGAGGTAACAGGTGCCGACCACTTCGCCAGCCAGTTCGGCCACGAACAGCTCGAAATGGGAGCTGGCAAGAATGCCGTGAAGCACGGCTTGCGCGAGCACCGCGTCGACGGGCGGGTCGTCCGGATTCAGCTGCAGGTACAGCGCCAGCAAGAGCGGCAGATCCTCGGGGGTTGCGTTGCGAACCAAGACAGTCTCAGGCATGGCGTCTGCCCTCATTTCGCTTTGCGCTGGCGCTCCTGCTTGCGCCAGTAGGTGAACTCGTCTTCATGGATCTCGATGTCGAGCTCCGACACACGTGCCTGCAGGCGCTCCTGCACATCGGCCACGGCCTTGTTGTAGACGAGAGGGCCGATCTCTTCGAGAAAGAAGCCAAGCAGGGCGCTCGCGGCGATGTTGCCGATCTTCTCTTCCATGTTTTCCTGGAAGTAGCGCTCGATCGAGGTGATGGCCTCCTTGCGCGCTTCCTTGGGGATCTCGATGGTCATGGTTCCTCCTGGGCCCGACAGCGGGCGCAAACCGTCTCATTTGATAGGCTTCGCGTCCCAGTCTGCCATTCTCGACAGGAGCACTCTCATGGTCTTTGATCACATTGGCTTCAACGTCACCGATTTCCCCCGAGCCAGGGACTTCCTGGTGCAGGCCCTTCAACCTCTTGGCATCGGAGTCACGACGGAAGGGGAAGGCTGGGCCATGGTGGGGCGTCAGGGCGAAGGCAACTTCTGGTTCGGGTCTTTCGGAGGGAGCCCCGGGCCGATCCACATCGCCTTCGCGGCCAAGAGCCGCGAGCAGGTCAGGCAGTTCTACGCCGCCGCGCTAGCCGCCGGTGGCAAGGACAACGGGGCGCCAGGCTTGCGCCCGCAATACCACCCCAACTACTACGGCGCCTTCGTCATCGGTCCCGATGGGCACAACATCGAAGCCGTTTGTCACGCCCCAGAGGCTTAACTCCCCTTGCGCCGCTGTTGCCACGCGATCAGCTCACCCACGAAACCGCGCCGGAAGGCGATCACGCACACCACGAAGATCACGCCGATGATCACCGTGACCCACGAGCCCACCCGGTCGGCGAGGAAGTTCTGCAGGCCGATGATGGTGAAGGCGCCCACCACCGGGCCGGCAAAGGTGCCCAGGCCGCCAAGCAGCGTCATCAGGATCACCTCGCCCGAGAGTGACCAGTGCACGTCGGTCAGCGTGGCAAACCCGAGCACCGTGGTCTTGAGCGAGCCGGCCAGGCCTGACAGCGCGGCCGACAGCACAAAGGCCAGCAGCTTGTAGCGGTCGACGTCGTAACCCAGCGAGATGGCGCGGGGCTCGTTTTCGCGGATGGCCTTGAGCACCTGGCCAAAGGGCGAGTGCACCACCCGCAGGATGAACAGGAACACGGCAGCAAACACCGCCAGCACCAGGTAGTACATGGCCACGTCGTTGCCAAGCGGGATCAGGCCGAACAGCTTGCCGCGCGGCACGCCTTGCAGGCCGTCTTCACCGCCGGTGAAGGGCGCTTGCAGGCAGACGAAATAGATCATCTGCGCCATGGCCAGCGTGACCATCGCGAAGTAGATGCCCTGGCGGCGAATGGCGATCAGCCCGATCACGAGGCCCAGGCCTGCGGCGATCACCACACCGGCAACGATGCCCAGCTCGGGCGACCAGCCGGCGCTGCGCACCAGCCAGCCCGTGCCGTAAGCCGCCGAGCCCAGGAAGCAGGCGTGGCCAAACGACAGCAAGCCGGTGAAGCCCAGCAGCAGGTTGAAGGCGCAGGCAAAGATGGCGAAGCACAGCGCCTTCATCATGAAGACGGGGTACAGGCCGATGAAGGGCGCGATCGCCAACACGGCGAACACCAGCGCCCAGAGGATGCGCGCGTTGCGGGTTTGGGTGGGCTGGTTCATGAGGCCCTCCGCTGAGCCGTCTCAAGGAGGGCCAACTCCCCCTCGGGGGGGCGCGAACGAATGTGAGCTTGGGAGCGCATTACTTTTCTTTCCCGAACAGGCCGGCGGGGCGAATCATCAAGACGATGGCCATGATCACGAACACCACGATGCTCGACGCCTCGGGGTAAAACACCTTGGTCAGGCCTTCGATCAAACCGAGCGCCAGGCCAGTGAGGATGGAGCCGAGGATCGAGCCCATGCCCCCGATCACCACCACCGCGAACACGACGATGATGAGGTTGCTGCCCATCAGCGGGGTGACCTGGATGATGGGCGCAGCCAGCACGCCGGCGATGGCGGCGAGTGCGGCGCCACCGGCGTAGGTGAACATCACCATCAGTGGCACGTTGATGCCGAAGGCCTGCACCAGCGCCGGGTTCTCGGTGCCGGCGCGCAGCGTGGC
>NZ_JANOCG010000606.1:0-3931 GCF_031412075.1 Rhizobacter sp. | reverse complement strand
GCGGGCCCGACACCGGGTCTTTGCCGCGTTTGGCGATCTCCTTGATGTTGGCCGCCTGCTCGATCACCGACTGCGCCTGGCGCACGATCTCTTCGCCCAGCGGCGTCACGCTCACTTCGTTGGCCCCGCGCTCGAAGAGCTTCACGTCGAGTTCTTCTTCGAGCTTCTTGATGGCGACACTGAGCGTGGGCTGCGACACGAAGCAGGCCTCTGCCGCGCGACCAAAGTGTTTTTCGCGGGCGACTGCGACGATGTAGCGCAGCTCTGTCAGTGTCATGTCTTGCTTTCTTTGCAGACACGCGCATCGCAGTCGCCTACCGCCTGCTGCGGGCTGCGATCCCCACGTTCCGTGGGGGCCCTCTTTCGCCCTTCGCAGGCGACCGCCACGATGTAGCGCAACTCGGTCAGTGTCATGGCCCGCAGAATAGCCCAGCCGCCGTCTCGCGTCATGCGCCCGTCGGCATCACCTTGTGATACCGCGAGGCTCGGCGCTTGCCGGCTGGCACGGCGGGGCCGATTCTCCCGGCTCGGCATGTGCCGTGTACCGAAAGCCTTGTATGAGTCAACCGCGTTCGCGCGCTGTTTTCACCACCCGCTTTGCCGTGGCTGCCTTGCTGGCCAGCACCTTGTCAGCCTGTTACGTGGTGCCCATCGACCCCCGCACCGGGCAGGGTTACCCGATCCACCCGGAGGGGCAGGGCGCCCGCCCCGGCGGCAGCGTCACCGTGATCACGCCGCCGGCGCCTGCCGGCCCGCCGCAAGCCAGCGTGATGAGTGCGCGCCTGTACCCGCTCAACCCGCAGGCCAACAAGGGTGGCCTGATCACCGCCACGGTGGTCGACAACCACACCGGCCGCGGCAGTTTCACGCTCAGCTACCTGGGCGACACGCTGCAAGGCGAGGCCACGCGTGTCGACGCGAGTTACGCCGCCTTTGGCCGCATCTACAACGAGGTGCTGGGCCTGAACCAGCGCAACTTCAGCGGCCGGCGCGGCATTGCCAACGCCTACGGCCCCAAGGGTGTCAACGCGCAGTGCGAATACCTGATCACCGGGCCGACCATGGGCACGGGAGCGTGCCAGTTTTCAGACGGTGCCAAGTACCAGATGCACTTCGGCTCTTAACTCTTGGCAGGCCGTTTCATCGTTTCGAGCTTGGCGAGGTCGAGCCCTTCGACGATGTTTTTCAGCGCCGGCATCTCGACCCGCCGGCCATCGGCCTCGACCACCACGCCGTTGGCGAGGATCACGGTGTACTCGCCCTGGCTGCCGTCTTTGCGGTAGCGCTCGCGCACCGTGCGCTTGCCTTGTTGGTAGACCTTCTCCACCCTGTCCGGGGTTTCCCGGTCGAGGGTGGAGCTGGCCCAGCCGGCGAGGGCCGCCATGCCGGCCATGCCGCCGATGTCGGTGACCGACAGCCTGACCCGCTGGCTGCCCGCCGCATAGCTGGCCTTGGCCGACGAGCCCGCCAGGCCTACGACCTGGTTGCCCTGGGCCTCGATCGAGTCGCGCTCGAGCTCGCCCAGGCGCTCGGGCAACAAGGCCTTCAGGTCTTGCGGCGCAATCGGCTCGCCGCTCACGCCCGCCATCGCACCCATGGCCTCCGACAAGGCTTTGCCGGTGGCGGCGGGGTCACCCGTCTTCTGCGCCTCTTCGAGCTTCTTGGCCATGGCCTCCAGCTTCGAGGTGTCGATCTTCACTTCGCCGCGCGGGGTGGTGACGCTCACCTCGCCGCCTCCGCCCATGCCGCCCATCTGCCCGAAGCCGCGCATCGGGCTCAGTGCGGCCATGAGCGCCCCCATCACGATGCCGGCGACGATGCCGCACAGCACCACCACCGCCGTGTAGGCCACGGCCTTGTCTTGTGGGCATTTCATCAGCACCGGCAGCCCGGTGTAGATGAGGTAAATGGAGTACAGCGCCGCCAGCAAGCCCAGCACGCCGAGCGCCGGAATCAGGCTGAAGATGCCGCCCACGAAGCCGGCCGTGGCGCCATAGGCCACCAGCTTGAAGGCGTTGAGCTGGTTCTTGCTGCCCTTGAAGGTGGGCGCGAGCGCGTCGACGATGAGCGCCAGCACGAACACCATCGCCAGTGAGAGCACGTAGCCCACCACCAGTTGGGTGAGACCCCACATGAAGGGCATGCGGATGGTCGTGCCGAAGCCGCCCACGCCGATGAGCGTCATGCCAATGAAGCCCGCCAGCGCCGGGATCGCGGCCAGGTAGATCAGGTAGTTCTTGTAGAGGCTGGCCACGTCGGTGGCCTCCTGCTCGATCACCGGCCAGGTGGGGATGGGTCTGAGCAAGATGTCTTGCACACGCTGGATCAGGTTCATGGTGAGTCTCCCAACGGGGTGGTACCAACAACGCGTCAATCTAGCCGAGTGTGAGCCGGCTGCCTAAGGACGAACGTCACACCGCCGGGCTCAGGCCTTCAGGAACTCCGCCTTGCTGCCCAGCCAGCGTGCCACGTGTTGCTCGGCGACGCGTGGCTCGTTGGCGAGCAGCTGCGCGGCGGCCTGCCGTGCCACATGCACCAGCGGCTCGTCGAGCGTGAGGTCGGCAAAGCGCAGCAGCGGCGCGCCCGATTGGCGCGCGCCGAGAAACTCGCCCGGCCCGCGAATCTCCAGGTCGCGGCGGGCGATCTCAAAGCCGTCGTTCGTCTCGGCCATCGCCTTGAGGCGCGACTTGCCGGTGTCCGACAGCGGCGAGGTGTAGAGCAGCACACACACACTCGCCACCGAGCCGCGGCCCACACGCCCACGCAGCTGGTGCAGTTGCGACAGGCCAAACCGTTCGGCGTGTTCGATCACCATCAGGCTGGCGTTGGGCACGTCGACACCGACTTCGATCACGGTGGTGCTCACCAGCACCTGCATCTGGCCGTCAGTGAACTGCGCCATCACCGCCGCCTTGTCGCTGGCGTTCATGCGGCCGTGCAGCAGGCCCACGCTGTGGCCGGGCAGGGCGGCGCTCAGCTGTTCGTGGGTGGCGGTGGCGTTTTGCAGGTCGAGCTTCTCGCTCTCTTCGATCAGCGGGCAGACCCAGTAGACCTGCTTGCCCTGCGCCACCTCGGCGGCGATGGTGCGGATCACGCCCTCGCGTTTGTTGTCGCTGAAGACCTTGGTGACGATGGGCGTGCGGCCGGGCGGCAGCTCGTCGATGGTGCTCACGTCGAGGTCGGCAAAAAGCGTCATCGCCAGCGTGCGCGGGATCGGCGTGGCGCTCATCATCAGCAGGTGCGGCTCCAGCGACTGTTGCTCCAGCTTGTCTCTGAGAGCAAGTCTCTGCGCTACGCCAAACCGGTGCTGCTCGTCGATGATCGCCAGCCCGAGTTTGGCGAACTGCACCTCGCTCTGGATCACGGCATGCGTGCCCACCACCAGCGCCGCTTCGCCCGAGGCCACACGCACCAGCATCTCTGCGCGCTTCTTGCCCTTGCGGCTGCCGGTGAGCCAGGCGGTCTGGATGCCCAGCGGCTCCAGCCACTGCACCAGCTTGCGAAAGTGCTGCTCGGCCAGGATCTCGGTCGGCGCCATCAGCGCGCACTGCCAGCCTTCGTTCATCGCAATCGCCGCCGCGAGCGCGGCCACCACCGTCTTGCCCGAGCCCACGTCGCCTTGCAGCAGGCGGTGCATCGGCACCTCGCGCTGCAGGTCGAGCGCGATCTCTTCGACCACGCGGCGCTGCGCGGCCGTCAGGCTGAAGGGCAGGGCGGCGAGCAGCTTTTCTTGCAGGCCACCCGCACGCACGGTGAAGCGTGGCGCACGCTGCACGGCCCGTTCGTTCTTGGCCTGCAGCTGCGAGAGCTGTTGCGCCAACAGCTCTTCGAACTTGAGCCGCTGCCACGCCGGGTGGGTCTTGTCTTCGAGCTCGCCCAGGCTGACGTCGGGGGTGGGGTGGTGCAAGAAGCGCAGCGAGTCGCGCAGGTT
>NZ_JANOCG010000605.1:0-2220 GCF_031412075.1 Rhizobacter sp. | reverse complement strand
GGCCGGCGGCGTGCGGCTCGGTAGATCGAACGCTCTGGTGCGCAGCGCCCACGAGCTGACAAAGCGGTCGACACCCGTTTCGCCACGCAGCGCTCGCATCGCAACCACGATGCGCCGCATGCGTGGCGGTTCAACGAATGGGGCCGCGTGCAAAGCCCCTGACAGCCACGAGGGCGTCGCGCGCAGCGCGACGTGCAGCTACGACTTGTTGTCGGGCGCCGGGGTCGTGACCACTTGACCCCCTTTCACCGGGAGCTTGTCGCCCGGCTTGGAGGACATGCGCACCACGCCGTCTTTGCCGTCGAGGCGATAGGTCACGTCGTAGCCCACCACTTTCTGCGACTTCTCGTTCACCGTCTTGCAGCGGCGCTCGGTTGACGTGACGACGTCTTTTTCTTGCATGTTCTTCTGGATGCGGTTGCCGGCATAACCCCCGGCGGCCGCGCCTGCAACGGTCGCAAGCGTCTTGCCGTTGCCGCCACCGACGGTGCTGCCCAAAAGGCCGCCCGCCACACCGCCCACCACGCTGCCGGCGATGCGATTTTCATCCTTCACCGGCGCCTGGCGCTGCACCTGAACGTCCTCGCAACTCTCGCGGGGGGTCACCGTTGTTTGAACGACATCCTTCACCGCGACGACGTCGGCGAACTCGGGCTTCGCCATCGTCTTGTAGCCCACGGCACCAGCGCCGAGTACCACCATGGCAATGCCACCGACGGCAATACCCTTGACCATTGATTTGTCCATGTTCATGTTCCTTTTTCAGATCCCGCCATTCTCGCCGCCGAGACGACGAACGCCAGCGCGTGATTGCAAACGCTCGCCGATGAACACGCCCATTTGGGCATTTCCGCACGAACGCCATGTACTGCAGATGGCAGCTTAAGTCACGCGTCATCCCCCTACGACGCGCTCGACCAGCCAGCGCATGGCCTTTCGCACGGTTGCCACATCGCCACGGGCCTGGTCGAGCGCGGCGCGGTCGAAGGCAGCGGACAACAGCGCGGCCAGCGCCGAGGTGAAGGCGGGGTCCCGGCCCAGCGCCGCCTTCAGCCCGTCGTACAAGCTCGAGCCGGCCAGCGCGGCATCGATGGCCTCGACCTCGGCCGCGCCGAGCACCGCGGGGCCGTCGATGAGCAACAGCCGCGTGCGGCCCCGCTCGGCCATGGCGGCCAGGTAGGCGTCTGCCCCCTTGAGCAAGGCTTGTCGCGGCGTCGTGGCCGCAGGCGTGGCTGCCTCGATGGCGTCGCGCACTGCGATCGCCTCGCGCTCGAGCACGGCCAGGAACAGCGCGCGCTTGTCGGCGTAATGGTGGTACAGCGCCCCCCGGGTGACGCCAGCGGCCGCACAAATCTCCGGTGTCGAAGTCGCCGCATAGCCTTTGCCGATGAACAGTGCATGGGACGCGTCCAGCAGCGACAGCCGGGTGGCCTCGGTTCGTTCGGGGTTGGTTGCCATGGCAGTGTTGAAAACAAACAGTCTGCATGTTAACCTTCATAAAACATGCACAGTGCATGTTTTACTCTGAAAGGCTCCCCATGAAGACCAACAGCTACTACCCCGTGCTCATGACTCACGACGTGGCGGGAACTTCTGCCTTCTACGTCAAGCACTTCGCGATGCGCCCTCTGTTCGAGGCCGACTGGTACGTGCACCTGCAATCCACCGAAGACACCGGCGTCAACCTCGGCGTGGTGGCGGCGGATCACCCTACCGTGCCCGAAGCGGCCCGGGGCCGGGGTGCCGCCGGGCTGCTCATCAATTTCGAGGTCGACGACCCCGACGCGGTCTACGAGCGGCTGCGTGCCCAGGGCCTGCCCATGCTGCTGGACTTGCGTGACGAGTCTTTCGGCCAGCGCCACTTCATCACCGCCGACCCGAACGGTGTGCTGATCGACGTGATCAAGCCGATCGCGCCAGGGCCGGAATACGCGGGGCAATACGTCGATGCGCCAGCGGCCATCACGTCACCCTGACAGGCCGATACCCACAACGCCGCTGAGCTCGTCGTGCAGGCATCCGCGAAGCCCACGGAGTGGCGCACGGGTTCGAGCCGCTGAGCGCGGGGCCGAACATCAACTGCGGCCGGCGCCGGGCCGTGCACTCCCTTCGACAGGCTCAGGGCGAACGGAGTGCTTGTTCAACGCACGCAATCCTCTCCCGTTCGGGCTAAGCCTGTCGAAGCCGACGCTGTGCCGTGCGCTCCCTTCGACAGGATAT
>NZ_JANOCG010000604.1:0-7276 GCF_031412075.1 Rhizobacter sp. | reverse complement strand
CAGCAGGCTTCTTCGCGGCTTTCTTGGCAGAAGGCTTCTTGGCCGCCGCCTTCTTCGCAGCAGGCTTCTTCTTGGCAGCAGCCTTCTTGGGCGCAGCCTTCTTGGCAGCAGCCTTCTTCGGTGCAGCCTTCTTGGCTGCTGGCTTCTTGGCCGCAGCCTTCTTCGCTGCCGGCTTCTTGACCGCAGCCTTCTTCGCTGCCGGCTTCTTCGCCGCAACCTTCTTGGCTGCCGGCTTCTTAGCAGCAGCCTTCTTGGCCGCCGGCTTCTTCTTCGCTACGACCTTCTTGGCCGGAGCCTTCTTTGCCGCGACCTTCTTGGCCGGGGCCTTCTTTGCCGCGGGTTTCTTTGCAGTTGCCATTACATTTCTCCTTGATCAAGTTGAAAAAGCACTGCGTTGCACCGACGACATGTCGCTACTTCGCAGCAATTCACCACCCGAAAGTCTGCCCAGGAGGGGCGCCCCGGTGCGGTGAATGGGGTTGCTGCACGCTCGTCACCGCTTCTGTGTCGGTGAGTTCAAACGTACAGCGAATCTTGATCTGCCACATACGACCTGTTTTTGCTGTGAGTTGCAAAAGCGTCAATCCCACGAGAGCGCGCCACCGGATTGGTACTCGATGACACGCGTCTCAAAGAAGTTGCGCTCCTTTTTCAGGTCAATCATTTCGCTCATCCACGGGAACGGGTTTTCTTCGTTCGGGAAGAGCTCTTCCAAACCAATTTGCGTTGCACGCCGGTTGGCGATGTAGCGCAAATAGCCTTTGAACATCGAGGCGTTGAGGCCCAACACGCCGCGAGGCATGGTGTCTTCAGCGTAGCGATATTCGAGTTCGACTGCTTTTGAGAAAAGCGCCTTGATTTCGGCCTTGAACTCAGCCGTCCACAAGTGCGGGTTCTCCAACTTGATCTGGTTGATGAGGTCGATGCCGAAGTTGCAGTGCATCGACTCGTCGCGCAGGATGTACTGGTACTGCTCGGCCGCGCCGGTCATCTTGTTCTGGCGGCCCAGCGCCAGAATCTGGGTGAAACCAACGTAGAAGAACAAGCCTTCCATCAGGCAGGCAAAAACGATCAGCGACTTGAGCAGCGTGCGATCGTTCTCTGGCGTGCCAGTGTTGAAGTGCGGGTCCATGATCGCGTTGATGAACGGGATCAGGAATTCGTCTTTGTCGCGGATCGACTTGACTTCGTTGTAGGCGTTGAAGATCTCGCTTTCGTCCAGGCCCAGCGATTCAACGATGTATTGATACGCGTGGGTGTGGATCGCTTCTTCAAATGCCTGGCGCAGCAGGAACTGGCGGCACTCGGGCGCCGTGATGTGGCGGTAGGTGCCCAGCACGATGTTGTTGGCGGCCAGCGAATCGGCGGTGACGAAGAAGCCGAGGTTGCGCTTGATGATGCGTCGCTCGTCTTCAGTCAAACCGTTGGGGTCTTTCCAGGTCGCGATGTCGCGCGACATGTTCACTTCTTGCGGCATCCAGTGGTTGGCGCAAGTGGCGAGGTACTTTTCCCAAGCCCACTTGTACTTGAACGGCACCAGCTGGTTGACGTCGGTCTTGCCGTTGATGATGCGTTTGTCGGAGGCCTTCACCCGATGGGTGTCGGCATTCACCCGATGGGTGTCAACATTCACGCGATGCGTACCGACGGCTGCTGCAACGGACTCGGCTGCGTGTGCAACGGCAGCTTCGAAGACAGGGGACGGAGCGACTGCGCGCGCTTGAGAGGAGGTGCTCTGCGCGGGGCTCGCTTTGTGAGATGACGAGGGTTTAAGGTCTTCTTCCCAAACCAACATAAGTAGATTTCCTGTGCGTGTGAATTATGAGAGTGTTGTGTCTAAACACCAAGCACTTATTGACTTTGCGGCCGCTTCGCTGTTGCTGTGTCGCATCGAAATTCGATGCTGCACAGCAACCTGCATCACGACAAAACAGTGGAGCGAATCACTGACACGCTTCGCATGTCGGGTCGTCGATCGCACAGAACTTGATGTCGGTGGCGGGCTCTGCATCGACTGACAAAACCGACGACACAACCGCGCTCGGTGCGGCCATCACCGACGACGAATCACCACTCGACACCGCGTTCATCTTGCCGGCTTTCACCGTCGACTTTTCAGTCTGCGATGCGCTGATGGTGCGCAGGTAATAGGTGGTCTTGAGGCCACGCAACCATGCGAGCTTGTAGGTCTCGTCGAGCTTCTTGCCCGAGGCACCGGCCATGTAGATGTTGAGCGACTGCGCCTGGTCGATCCACTTCTGGCGACGTGCGGCAGCTTCAACCAGCCACTGGGTTTCGATCTCGAACGCGGTGGCGTAAAGATCCTTCAGGTCTTCGGGCACACGGTCGATGCGGCGCAGCGAGCCGTCGAAGTGTTTCAGGTCCATGACCATCACGTCGTCCCACAGGCCGAGCCGCTTCAGGTCGCGAACCAGGTACTCGTTCACGATCGTGAACTCGCCCGACAGGTTGGACTTGACCGACAGGTTGCCGAACGACGGCTCGATCGAGGCGCTGACGCCAATGATGTTGGAGATGGTGGCGGTCGGGGCAATCGCCACGCAGTTGGAATTGCGCATGCCGTGCTCGCTGATGCGGCTGCGCAGCAAGCTCCAGTCGAGCGTGGTGCTGCGGTCGACTTCCACATAACCACCGCGCGCTTCAGCCAGCAGTTCCAGCGAGTCGATCGGCAGGATGCCGCGATCCCACAGCGAGCCGCGGTAGCTGGAATAACGGCCACGCTCTTTGGCCAGCTCGGTCGACGCCCAATAGGCGTAGTAGCAGACGGCTTCCATCGACTGGTCGGCAAACGCCACCGCAGCTTCCGACGCATAGGGCGTGCGGATCTCATACAGCGCGTCCTGGAAACCCATGATCCCGAGACCCACCGGGCGGTGGCGCAGGTTGGAGTCACGTGCCTTCTTGACGGCGTAGTAGTTGATGTCGATCACGTTGTCGAGCATGCGCATCGCGGTGGCGATGGTCTTCTTCAGCTTGGCGTGGTCGATGACCTTGGCGCCGTCCGGGCCGTCCTTGAGGTGATGAACCAGGTTCACCGAGCCGAGGTTGCAGACCGCGATCTCGCTCTCGTTGGTGTTGAGCGTGATCTCGGTGCACAGGTTGCTGCTGTGCACCACGCCCACGTGCTGCTGCGGCGAGCGCACGTTGCAGGCATCCTTGAAAGTGATCCAGGGGTGGCCGGTCTCGAACAGCATCGAGAGCATCTTGCGCCACAGGTCGGCGGCGCGCATGGTCTTGAAGAGCTTGATCTCACCGCTGGCGGCCTTGGCCTCATAGCCGGTGTAGGCCACTTCAAAGGCCTTGCCGAACTTGTCGTGCAGGTCGGGGCAGGTGCTCGGCGAGAACAACGTCCAGTTGCCACCTTCCATGACGCGGCGCATGAACAGGTCGGGGATCCAGTTGGCCGTGTTCATGTCGTGGGTGCGACGGCGGTCATCGCCGGTGTTCTTGCGCAGCTCCAAGAACTCTTCCATGTCGAGGTGCCAGCTTTCCAGGTAGGCGCAAACCGCGCCCTTTCGCTTGCCACCCTGGTTGACGGCGACGGCGGTGTCGTTCACCACCTTGAGGAAGGGCACGACACCCTGGCTCTTGCCGTTGGTGCCCTTGATGTGCGAGCCGAGCGCGCGCACATTGGTCCAGTCGTTGCCCAGGCCGCCGGCGAACTTGCTCAGCAGCGCGTTCTCTTTCAGCGCCTCATAGATGCCGTCGAGGTCATCGGCGACGGTGGTCAGGTAGCAGCTGGACAGCTGCGAGCGCCGCGTGCCGGCGTTGAACAGCGTCGGCGTGGAGCTCATGAAGTCGAAGGTCGACAGCACTTCATAGAACTCGATGGCGCGGGCTTCGCGGTCGATCTCGTTCAGCGCCAGGCCCATGGCCACACGCATGTAGAAGGCCTGGGGCAATTCGATGCGCTGTTCTTCGATGTGCAGGAAGTAGCGGTCATACAGCGTTTGCAGACCGAGGTAGTCGAACTGCAGGTCGCGGTCGGCCTTGAGCGCAGCACCCAGCTTGGCCAGGTCGTACTGCATCAGCTTCTCGTCGAGCAGCTCGGCTTGCACGCCCTTCTTGATGAAACCCGGGAAGTACTCGGCATAGCGGGTGTGCATCTCGGCGTGCAGCAGCTCTTCGCCGATGATTTCCTTGCGGATGGTGTGCAGCAGCAGGCGGGCCGTGGCGCGGGTGTAGCCGGGGTCTTTTTCGATCAGGGTGCGGGCGGCCAGGATGGCAGCCTTGTGCACTTCGTCGATGGGCACGCCGTCGTACAGGTTGCGTTTGGTTTCGGCCAGGATGGGGTCGGGCTTCACGTCGGCGCCCAGGTCGGCGCAGGCCGATTCCACCAGGGTCGTCAGGCGGGCCATGTCGAGCGGCACACGCTGGCCACGGTCGGTCACCATCAGCGAGGGCTCGACCGCCATCGCCGGCACGCCCTGCTTGGCGCGCTCTTGCGAACGGCGCTCGCGGTAGAGCACGTAGGCACGGGCCACTTCGTGGTGGCCACCGCGCATCAGGCCGAGCTCGACGTGGTCTTGCACGTCTTCAATGTGGAAGGTGCCGCCACCCGGGCGCGAGCGCAGCAGCGCGCGCACGACTGACTCGGTCAAGCCGTCCACCGTCTCGCGCACGCTGGCCGACGCCGCGCCCTGGGTGCCATGCACCGCCAGGAACGCTTTCATCAAGGCCACGGCGATCTTGTTGGGCTCGAAGGACACCACGGCGCCGTTGCGGCGAATGATCTGGTAACCCTGGTAGGCCGATGCAGCCGTGCCGGCCTGTGCGGTGCCGGTACGCGGTGCCGGTTGCGCGCCGG
The DNA here is from genome assembly GCF_031412075.1 of Rhizobacter sp. GTDB lineage: Bacteria > Pseudomonadota > Gammaproteobacteria > Burkholderiales > Burkholderiaceae_C > Rhizobacter. Next base: position 2,448 of record NZ_JANOCG010000604.1, on the reverse strand, counting down.
CGGTAGAAGAAGAGACGGTTTGCATGGTGTTCCCTGTCGTCATGTCAATCAGCAGTGGGTGTCAATCTCACGCGTTCAGTGAGGGCGCTGCGGCCTCAGCAGCAAAAGCTGCAGCCGACCCGGGCGAACCCGGGGCGGGTGAACGTTGGGTGAGAACGGTAGAGCGCCGGCGTCGGCGCTTTGCATCTCTTGCCCATCAGAAGAACGCCACCGCTTTGCGCGGTCAACCCAGAAAACGGGGCGCTGGTCTTGGGCATGGAAGGTGTGTTTCGAAAACAAAAGGATAACACGAGGGGACACTATATCTGGGGCCTCGGGGGTCATCAAGCACTACAGATAGCGTATTACCCTAGTGTGACCATGCCGCTCGCCGATGCTCTGAAGCACACCCAGCCAGGGCGCGCGCCGTCGCGCGATGTGCTCATCTTTTGCGCCAGCGGGCGCGGCATGCAGGCCGATTTGAAGCGGCAGAGCCCGCGAACCGTGGGGCCGCGCGAAGTTGTTCAGGCCAAGCGCTGAACGGCCGCGGGAAAGTACCGATCGGGCCAGGCCAGCATGCGCATGAGCAGCGGCCAATCAAATCCCGGACCGGGATCGCATTTGCGACCAGGTGCCACATGCTCGTGGCCGACGACGCCTTCGATAGGGTGGCGCTGCGCGAGCGACCGCAACAGCGACGCCAGCGTGTCGTATTGCACCGCTTCGAAGAGCTCTCCCTCCAGGCCTTCGAGTTCGATGCCGATGGCGTAGTCGTTGCAGTTCTCGCGCCCTCGCCACGATGAGCGTCCGGCATGCCAGGCGCGATGGTCGCTTGAGACGAACTGCAGCAATTCGCCATCACGCCGCACCACAAAATGGGACGACACCTGCAGACCGCGAATCTCGCCGTAGTAAGGGTGAGCGTCCCAGTCGAGCCGGTTGGTGAACAGCTGTTCGATGGCGTCGCCACCGTACTCACCCGGCGGCAGGCTGATGGAATGGATTACCACCAGGTCAACCACCACTCCTGCCGGGCGGGGCCCGAAGTTGGGCGAAGGGCATGCGCGCGCCGCGCTCAGCCAGCCCCCATCAGCCGGGCCAGCTGAGCTCATGTGTCATCGCCACGCTCGGTGTCGACAGGGTCCGGGTCGCCACCCACGTGCACCCCCAGGCGTGCCATGCGGTAGCGCATCTGCCGCAATGACAAGCCCAGGCTCGCGCCCGCTGCGGTGCGGTTGTAGCGGTAGCGCTCGAGCGCACGTTCGAGCACGTCGCGCTCGACCTGGTCGAGGTAGGCCGCGAGGTCGGTGGGCAGGGGTGCCGGGGTCGGGGCCTGGGCGGGCGCCGGGGGCAGGGGCGTGGCCGCGACGACAAGTGAATCGACGCTTGATGGCGTCATGTCTCCCGTCAGCGCCAGGTCGAGCGCGCCGAGGTCGGGCACATCGATGACTTCACCGCCGGCAAACGCCACCGCGCGGTGCAGCAGGTTTTCGAGCTCGCGCACATTGCCCGGAAAGCTGTAGCGGCTCAGCAGGATCAATGCATCGCGGGTCATGCGTGGCGGGGGCGACACGCCAGCGTCGCGAGAGATCCGGTCGAGCACACGGTCGCAGATGGCAGGCAGGTCTTCGAGCCGCTCACGCAGGGGCGGCACCCTGATCTGGATCACGTTGAGCCGGTAATACAAGTCTTGGCGAAATCGCCCCGCCTGCACCTCGGCGCCAAGGTCCTTGTGGGTGGCACTGAGCAGGCGCACGTTGACCGCTTGCTCGCTGACCGCACCCACCGGTCGTACCGAACGCTCTTGGATGGCGCGCAGCAGCTTGCTCTGCATGGCCAAGGGCAGGTCGCCGATCTCGTCGAGGAACAGCGTTCCGCCGTTGGCCGCCTGGAAAAAACCCTCGCGGTCATCGGCTGCACCGGTGAACGCGCCCTTGCGGTAGCCGAAGAATTCAGCCTCCAGCAAATGCTCAGGGATGGCGCTGCAGTTCACCGCGATGAAGGGCTGGCTGGCCCGTGGGCTCACCTCGTGAATGGAACGTGCGACCAGCTCCTTGCCCGTGCCGGACTCGCCGTTCACCAGCACCGGCGCCATGCTGCGCGCCACCTTGTCGACCAGGGCGCGCACCTGCTGCATGGCGCCGGACTGGCCGGCCATGCGGCCCATGGCCTGGCTGACAACGGCCACGGGCTGCGCGGCGATCACGGGACACCACACGTTCGGGAGGCGCGCCGTTCTCTGACGGCAGGCTGGACGGCACGATGGTCGGCACCGTGGACACGCTGCGCCCCAGCGCCGACGCCACCACCGCGCGGAACTGCTTCAGATCGACCGGCTTGGTGAGGTAGTCGTAGGCGCCGGCCTTCAGCGCCTCGACGGCGTTTTCGGCCGACCCGTAGGCCGTGATCACGATGGCCTTTTCGCGTCGGCCGGTTTCTTCAAGCCGGCGCAGCAGATCGAGGCCGGTG
>NZ_JANOCG010000603.1:0-7858 GCF_031412075.1 Rhizobacter sp. | reverse complement strand
GAGATCATGCTGCTGCCGAAGGAGTGAACGTTGACGGCCGCACGCCCAGCATTTGGGACACCTTCAGCAAAACACCCGGCCGGGTGGCGAACGCAGACACCGGCGACCGCGCCTGCGACTCCTACCGCCGCGTCGAGGACGACGTGGCACTGCTGCGCGAGATGGGTGCGCGCGCCTACCGCTTCTCGATCTCGTGGTCGCGCGTCATGCCCACCGGGCGCGGCCCGTTGAACCCGGCCGGTGTCGCCTACTACCAGAAGCTCGTGCGGCTCTTGCGCGAGGCAGGCATCCAGCCGATGGTGACCCTCTACCACTGGGATCTGCCGCAGGCGCTGCAAGACGAAGGCGGCTGGATGAACCGCCGCTGCGCCTACGACTTCGCCGAGTACGCGAAGGCCATGTTCAAGGCACTGGGCGATGACGTGCCGTGCTGGTTCACGATCAACGAGCCGTGGTGCGCGTCGTTCCTGTCGCATGCCTTCGGCCTGCACGCACCGGGCGAGAAAGACCTGGCCCGTGCGGTGACGGTGGCCCACCACCTGCTGCTCGCCCACGGCCTGAGCGTGAAGGAGTTCAGGCTCAGCGAGCGCACCGGCAAGATCGGCATCGCCCCCAACGTCGAATGGCACGAGCCGTATTCCAGCCACCCCGACGACATCGCAGCCTGCGAACGCGGGCTGGAGTGGTTCAACCGCTGGTTCATCGACCCGCTGTTCCACGGGCGCTACCCCAAGGCCACGCTGCGCAGGTACGCGGAGATGGGCATCCACCCGCCAGTGCAGGACGGTGACATGGCCCTCATCGGCCAGCGCCCCGACGTGCTGGGCATCAACTACTACACCGGTGGCTACACCCGCGCGGCCACGCCGGCGCACGCCGCCGCCGAACCGGCAGACGAGGCACTGCGGCAAATCCACCGCATGCGCCTGATCGAGTCGGTCGATGTACCCGGTTTCAAGAAGACCGACATCGACTGGAGCGTTTTCGCCGATGGTTTCTACAAGGTGCTGACCTGGCTCAAGGACGAGTACGGCAACCCGCCCATCGTCATCACCGAAAACGGCGCGTGCGACAACACCTTGCCCGACGCTGACGGGTCGATCGACGACGCAGCGCGGGTGGAGTATTTCCGCCGCCACGTCATCGCGATGGATCGGGCCCTGCGCGCGGGCTGCGACATCCGCGGCTACATGGCCTGGTCGCTGATCGACAACTTCGAGTGGGCCTACGGTTATGGCATGCGCTTTGGCCTGGTGCACGTGGACTTCGAGACCTTCAAACGCACGCCGAAAGAAAGCTTCCACTGGTACCGCCGGCTGATCCAGGAAGGAGGGTTCGCTTCGTGAAAGCACCCCACTTGAGCGCACTCGCACGCACCCTGCTCGTGGCCGCAGCGGCCGGATCGATCCTCGCGGGCTGCGCTTCGGGCACCGGCACGCCCGACGCGAAGGCGAACCCGGCGGACATCCGCGTCAGCGTGCGCGCCGACGAGCGGGGCCCGGCCGTCAACCCGGCAGTGACACGGGGCTACAACTTCGGCAACTGGATGGCCATGGTCGACCAGGGGGAGGCCCTGGCCAAGACGCCGGCCGCCTCGCTGCGCTTCCCCGGCGGCAACATCGGCGACGAGCAGGACATGGACGGCGCCTCGCTCGACACCTTCCGCTCGCTGCTCACGCTGGTGAAGGGCCAGCCGGAGCTGGTCATCCAGACCCGCGTGTTCGCCGGCCGCGTGGATCGCAAGCCCGCCAACGAGCCGGAGGATGCCGCGAATGCGGTGCGCATGGCCCGCGAGCGTGGGCTCAAGGTGCGCCATTGGGAGATCGGCAATGAGCCCGACCTCTACAGCGTGACCCGCGGTGACCCGAGCTGGACGGCCGACCGGTATTGCGATGTGTTCCGCGCCCAGGCCAAGGCGGTCAAGGCGGCCGACCCGAAGGCCCTGGTGGCCGGGCCGGCGATCTCGGGCGTCTACGCGGCGCCGATGCGGTTCATCGAGCGTTTCGTCGAGAAGTGCGGCGACGTGGTGGACGTGCTCTCCTGGCACATCTACCCGACAGAAGGCGACGGCACCGAGGACGACGCGCTGGCCAGCATCTCGAAGCTCGACGATTCGATCCGCAGCATGCGTGCGCTGCTGAGCGACCCGCGGCGCAACCCGCTCGGCCACCGCCGCGAGGTGCCGCTGGCGGTGACCGAATACGGGCTCTCGTGGAAAACCGACCGCCCGCGCTTCCTGTCGGACATGCCGGCCGGCCTGTGGGCTACCGAGGCGGCGCTGCGCATGGCGCAGCAGGGCGTGGACATGGCGCACTACTTCGCCTACCAGGGCACGGGCTTCCACGGCCTGCTCGACAACGCCGGCGTGCCGCGGCCCAGCTACTACGGCTTTCAGTTTCTGAACGCGCTCGAAGGGCATTTCGTGAAGGCCACATCGAGCCACCCGAAGCTGTGGTCACACGCCGTGCGCCAGGGCAACAGCCTGCAGGTGCTGCTGCTGAACACGCAGGCCAAGCCCGTCACCGTCGATCTCGACGCCGCCGGCTGGCAGGTGCAGCAAGCCCGGTATTTCGACGCCGCGATCGTGGAAGACGAAGCCCCCTTCGCCAGCTTGCCAGCCGGTCGCCGCCTGACGCTGCCGGCTCGCTCGATGGCGCGGCTGCAGCTCAGCCCGATACCTTGAACCCGATGCACCTCGTGCCACAAAACCAAGACTGGAGACCCACTTCATGAACCTCGACACCTCAGCCAGCCACCGCTTCGTGTTCGCCGCCATCGCTTTGGCGGCGCTCGCAGCGTGCGGCACGGTGAACAAACCAGTCGACAAGCCCGCTGACAAGCCGCCCGCCGCCGCGGCGCCGGCAGCTGCCCCGGCGCCTGCCGCCGGATCACTGGTCTTCGCCGTGCCGCAGCCTGGCGGCGCCACCGCGCAAGGCGGGCAGTACCAGGCCTTCGCCTATTCCGAAAAGCCCGGCGATGCCAAGCTCGACCAGGTGGCGGTTGCCAACGGCGTGGCACGTGTCACCGGCAGCCTCTGGGCGCAGAAGGGCAGCAGCTGGGGCGGCATCGGCTTCATGAGCTCGCCGGGCGCGCCGGGCAAGACGGCAGATCTTTCGGCACAGCGCAGCCTGCACATCCAGCTCGCTTCGTCCACGGCCAGACAGCTGCGGCTGCGCGTGATCGGCCCCGACGCCGCGACCCGTGACGCCGGCTGCTACCCGGTGGCGCTGGTGCCCGTGTCGCCCGACTTGCGAGAGCTCACGATCCCGCTCGCGGGTTTTGCGCCCGAGGGCTATTGCGAGGCGCGTGGCAAGTCGATCGCATCGACCGCGCCCACCGTCGCTGCCATCGAGGTCAGCGACCCCACCCTGTCCGGCACCCAGCGCGCGGTCGACTTCCAGGTGGGGCGCATCGAACTCAGGCCCTGAGGCCACTCCCGTTCGAACCACGCGCGCAGTGACTGGGGGCTGCGCGCGGTGGATCAACTCGCCCCGATGAAAACCAGGAGAACCGCTTGAAGACAACCCGACTCACCTTGGCCGCCGCACTGTGTGCCCTGGCGTCTGCCAGCCACGCTGCCAGCGTCGATTTTTCCGGCTACTTTCGCGCCGGCACCGGCGTCAGCACGCGCGGCGGCACCCAGGTGTGCTTCGGCCTGCCGGGCGCCGACACGAAGTTTCGCCTGGGCAATGAATGCGACTACGTGATCGAGCCCGTGTTTGACGTGAAGGTCTCCGAGTTCGAAGGCTCGGACTGGCATGCCCGCGTGATGCCGAGCGTCTACCGCGCGTGGGGCCAGACCGAGAACGGCACCAGCGAGCTCACCACCCGATTTGGCCAGGCCTACGTCTACGGCAACAAGATCAGCGTGCTCGGCAACGGCACGGCCTGGATCGGCCGCCGCTTCTACAACCGCCTGCAGACCGGCATCAACGACCAGTTCCTGGAGAACAACGACGGTGACGGCGGCGGTGTGGAGAACATCGACCTCGGCATCACCAAGGCCAGCATCGCCTTCGTGATGAACCCGCTCAACACCGCGAACAACAACCGCTTCTCGGTGCCACTGCGCCTGAGCGACATCAAGACCGTGCCCAACGGTTCGCTCGCGGTCTACGTCACGCCCACCGTGCAGACACGTTCACGCAACCAGGTCACCGACACTGCCACCGCAAGCGAGGCCAAGGGCCTCTCCGTCGGCGTGTACCACACCCTCACCGGCGTGCTCGGTGGAGAGCTGCTCATGGGCGTGAAGCACGACAAGCTGGGAGAGGTGAAGAACACCCGGGCCGTGGTGCAGCAGAGCGGCAACCTGCCCTTCGGCACCCGCATCGACCTGCTGGGCGAATACCGTGTGGCCAGCAATGCAGGCGTCGACAGCCGCTGGACGGCCGTTGGCGCGCGCACCGACACCCACATCACCGGCCCGCTGCGCATGCTGGTGGAACTCGGCCACGACCGTGTGAAACCCGATGGCGCCGAGGTGCGCACGCTGACCAAGCTCACGCTGGCCGGTGCCATCTCGGCCGGCAAGGACCCGTGGTCGCGCCCGACCCTGCGCCTGTTCGTCACGCACGCCGTCTGGAACGAGGCCGCACGCCAGGTGCTGGGCCAGAACTGGGTGAACGGAGAACGCCTGCAGCAGGTGTATGGCGATCGCCGCGCGGGCACCACCGTGGGCTTGCAGGGCGAGTCCTGGTGGTGAGCTGATCAGGCAGGGCAAGCGGCGCCGGGAGGCGCCGTTTTTCGTAGGCGGATGTTGCCCACCGCCAGGCTCAACGTGCCGGTCGATTCGATCGAGAAGGGCACGTCGATCGCTTCGAGCCTGGCGCCCTTCTGGGTGAAGCAATCCAGCGGAATGCTGAGCGTGGTTTTCGTTCCGCGGGGCAGGGCCGCCAAGGCCGCGCTGATGTCCACGCTGCCCCGGCAGGGCTGATTGCATTCCATGTGCAGCTTGACGGTCGACGAAGGCACGTCGTTCAGCACCACATCGAACTCGAGCGCACCGCCTGTGAACCTACTCAGGTTCTGCACGGTCGGGGCCTTGGCGAAGAACTGGCCGTGCGACCACCACGTGATGCGCTTGGCGTCTTGCTGGGTGGTGATCTGGGTCGTCTCCACCCGCATGGCCGGTGAGGAGGCAGAAGGCACGTTCAAGGTGGCATTCAGATCAGGCGCGACCGGCACGGCGAGCCAGTGGTTGGCGGCCGTGCTGACGTGCAGCGCATACGGCGCCTGGCTCACCTGGTTGAACACCAGCAGGTCGCTCGACACGGGGCCGCACGACCGCGGGATGGCCGGAGTGGGCAGCATGCCAAGGCTTGCCCCCTGGGCATAACGCAGCCCGTGATGCAGCGGGAACTGCGGAACCTGCCCGTCGCCCTGGTTCAGCGGGGTCTGGCAGGGCGCGGCCGGCCACGAGAAGGGCAGGGTGCCGCTGAAGTCATGGGCCACGCCGCCTTGCGCGTCTCGGTAGAGCACGTCGGTCACACCCTTTCCTTCGGTTCCGGGCAGCCACGCGGCCACGAAGGCGCTCGATTTGTTGACGATGTCGTTGGCATACAGCGGCCGGCCACTCAGCAGCACCGTGACCACCGGCTTGCCGCGGCCGGCCACGCGCTCGATGGCCGCGAGGTCTTCGGGGTGCCGTGCCGACAGGGCCAGCGTCTGGGTGATATCGCCCGGGCCTTCGGCGTAAGGGGTCTCGCCGATCACCGCGATGACCACGTCGAAGTTGTTCACGTCATGGCCCGCGCCGCTTTCGCTGTACGTCACCTGGGCCGCACCCGCCGCCTCCTGGATGCCGGCCAGGAGGGTGTCGCTCACCCCCTCGAAATCGGCGTTGCTGTTGCCGGTGCCTTGCCAGGTCAGGCTCCAGCCTCCGGCCTGGTTGGGCACGCTGTTGGCACTCTTGCCGACCACCAGGGTCTTGCGCCCGCGCGCCAGCGGCAGCACGGCCTCGTCGTTCTTCAGCAGCACGAGCGACTTGCGCACCGCTTCGCGTGCCAACGAGCGGTCGAGCAGCCGCGCCTGCTCCCCCGCGCCCGGAGTCTGCGAAGGCTTGCGGCCATCGAAGAGGCCGGCGCGAAACTTCACCCGCAGGATGCGCGTGACCGCGTCGTCGATGCGTGACATCGCAATCTTGCCGTCACGCACCTGCGCCACCGTGTTGGTGATGAAGGCGCGCCACTCCTCGGGCACCATCACCATGTCCACGCCGGCGTTGATGGCCTGCGGGCAGCTTGCGTTGGTGCACCCCGGCACCTGGCCGATGCCGTTCCAGTCGGACACCACCAGACCGTCGAATCCCATCCGCGTCTTGAGCACATCGGTGAGCATCTCCTTGCTGCCATGCAGCTTGCCGACCGGGACGGCCGCATGGGGCGCAGCCCAGCTGTTGAACGTGACCATCACGGTCTGGGCGCCCGCGGCCAGCGCCGTGTAGTAGCCCTGTCCGTGCAGGTTGATCAGGTCGTGGCGGCTGGCCGCATTCACGCCTTGGTCGGTGCCACGTTCGGTGCCGCCGTCGCCGATGAAGTGCTTGGCCGTGGCGAGGATGTTCGTGTCGGCGCTGAGATCGCCCTGCAAGCCCGTCACGTAGGCCCCGGCGTAGGCGCGCACCAGCGCGGGGTCTTCCGAGAAGCTCTCGTAGGCGCGCCCCCAGCGGTCGTCGCGGGCGACCGCCAGCGTCGGTGCAAACGTCCAGCGCAGGCCCGTGGCCCGCACCGAGCGGCCCACCGATGCGCCGATGCGCTGCACCAGGGCCGGGTCGCGTGCGGCGCCGAGGCCGATGTTGTGCGGAAACAGCGTGGCCTGGTGGACGTTGCTGTGCCCGTGCACGGCGTCGGTGCCCCAGATGATGGGAATGGGCGTGGGCAAGCCTGTGTCCATCGAGGCATGGTGATACTGGTCTGCCAGCGCGACCCACTGTGCCGCCGTCGCATGCTTGCGACCACCCGGCCAGGTGCCGCCGCCATTCAGCACAGAGCCGATGAAGTGGCGGCGCACCTGCTCCGGCGTGATGCTCTTGATCTCGGGCTGCGTCATCTGGCCGACCTTCTGCTCGAGCGTCATCGCGCTCACGATCCCGGCGATTCGCGCTTCCATCGCTTCATCGCGCACCACCGCGCTCTGGATGCTGGGCCAGTCGGAGTAGGTTGGTGCCGCAGGGATGGCGGTGTGGGTGTGTGCCGCCACCGGCATGCCGCCGGCGGTGATGGCTGCCGCGGCTGCGAGGGTCGTGAGGGCCATGCCCTTCATGTTGACGTTGAGGTTCATCCGGTGTCCATGTCCGTGCAAAGAGAGTCAAGGGTTGCACAAGCCCAGCCGACTCGCCTGCTTCTGCGCAAGCCCGGGCATGCGACGCGCAAGGAACGCACGGCTGCGGTGCCGAGTGCGGGCACGGGTTGACCGCGCTGCGCGACCGTGCCAGACTTTGCGCCCTGCACGCCGTGCAGCCCGATCAACCCACATGAAGGAGACAAACCATGGTTTACGCAGACATTGTTTCCCTGTGGGTCGCCGCTCGCGCCGCCTGAGCCGCTCGTCTTCTCTTTCAGCCTTGCGCTGAGATCTGAACTTCTGCTGCGGCGCTTCATGCGCCACGGTTGACCCTCTTCCCCCTTCGTTGCCGCTGCGCCTTTTGCGTGCTGGCATTCGCATGGCTTTGCGCCGTGCATTCCTGACGATGGAAGACAGATCTCACCATGATCGAAATGGATGTAGAGCGCTTGCGCTCGGTGGGCTTGACGCCCGCGATGGCCCTGGTGGCCATTTGTTCTCAACCTGTTCCTGAAACCGACGCGGCCGAGCTGGCCGCTTCACCGCGCCGCCTGGTGCGCGTGATCGAGGTTCACCG
>NZ_JANOCG010000602.1:0-1614 GCF_031412075.1 Rhizobacter sp. | reverse complement strand
GGGCCGCGACGGCGAAGCCGGCGCCTCGAGGAAAACGCCGATCGAAGCGGCGACCGACGCCGCCGACGAGATCGGCCTGGCGGTGATCGCCACCACCTTCACGCTGATTGCCGTGTTCCTGCCGACCGCTTTCATGGGCGGCGTGCCGGGCAAGTTTTTTGTGCAGTTCGGCTGGACCGCGGCGATCGCGGTGTTCTTCTCGCTGGTGGTGGCGCGCATGCTCACGCCGATGATGGCGGCCTACATCCTGAAGCCGCCCAAACGCGAACACAAGGAAGCACGCTGGTTGAGCCTCTACATGGTCTGGGCGCGCTGGTGCTTGAAGCACCGCGTGTGGACGCTGGTCGGCACAGCGGTGTTCTTCTTCGGCTCTTTCGCGCTGGTGCCGCTGTTGGCCACCGGCTTCATTCCGCCCGATGACCTGTCGCAAACCCAGGTGACGGTGACGCTGCCGCCGGGCAGCACCTTCAAGGAAACCAACACCCTGGCGGAGCAGGCGCGCCAGATCGTGCAGGCCCACCAGCACGTGAAGCTGGTCTACACCGCCATCGGCGGCGGCAACGCCGGCGCCGACCCGTTTGCGGCGCAAGGTGCGGCCGAGGTGCGCAAGGCGGTGCTCACCATCAACATGACCCACCGCGACGACCGCCGCGGCACCAGCAAACAAGACATCGAAGGCCAGCTGCGTGTGGCACTCGAAGCGCTTCCCGGTGCGCGCGTCAAGGTCGGCCTGGGTGCGTCGAGCGAGAAGTACGTGCTGGTACTGGCCGGTGAAGACGGCCGGGTGCTGGCCGAGCACGCCGCGCAAGTGGAGCGCGAGTTGCGCACCATCCCGAACATCGGCGCGGTGACCTCCACCGCGAGCCTGGTGCGCCCCGAGCTGATCGTGCGGCCCGACTTTGCGCGCGCCGCCGACCTGGGCGTCACCTCGGCCGCCATCGCCGACACGCTGCGCATCGCGACCGCCGGTGACTACGACCAGGGCCTCGCCAAGATGAACCTGAGCCAGCGCCAGGTGCCGGTGGTGGTGAAACTCGCCGACAACGGCCGGCAGGACATCGAGGTGCTGTCGCGCCTGCCCGTGCCGGGCGCACGCGGGCCGGTGCCCTTGTCCAACGTGGCCACGCTCGAGATCGCGAGTGGCCCGGCCGAGATCGCGCGCTACGACCGGCTGCGCAACATCAATTTCGAGATCGAGTTGAACCAGCAGCCGCTGGGCGCGGTGGAAGCCGCCGCCCTCGCGCTGCCGAGCCTGAAGAACCTGCCGAGCGGCGTGATCCAGACCTCGGTGGGTGACGCCGAAGCCATGGCCGATCTCTTCGCGAGCTTTGGTCTCGCCATGCTCACCGGCGTGCTGTGCATCTACGTCGTGCTGGTGCTGCTGTTCAAGGACTTCGTGCAGCCGGTGACGATCCTCGGCGCGCTGGTGCTGTCGGTCCCCGGCGCGTTCCTGGCCCTGTTCATCACGCAGACGGCACTGAGCATGCCCAGCATGATCGGCTTGATCATGCTGATGGGCATCTCTACCAAGAACTCGATCCTGCTGGTCGACTACATCATCCTGGCGCGCCGCGACCACGGCCTGAACCGTTGGGACGCGGTGCTCGACGCCTG
>NZ_JANOCG010000601.1:0-10576 GCF_031412075.1 Rhizobacter sp. | reverse complement strand
CGCGCGGGAGGGGGCGGGAAGGGGACGGGGACGAACGCGGCGGTCGGCTGCTTCGCCACCGAGGGTGACGGTCGCGAGGCCGAGGACCCGCACGCGCCGAGCGCCATCGACAGCGCCGCGAGGGCGGCGATGAGGCAGCTCGAGCGTGTCCGCATCGGGGTGACCCCGCGCGTTCATAAGAAGACGTGGTCCGAGAACCGTGGAGGACCCAGCCTTGCATCGGCGCCACGCGTTGTGGGCGCGCAAGAAGGCCGTGTGCTGCTGTCTCGTGGCGACCTCGCCTACGTGCGCGGTGAGTTGGGCAGCACCCCAAATTACCGTGTTTTCCGTGAGCCCCGTGCGCTGAAAGACCCGGGCACCGGTGAGGTGCTGGGCTATGAAGCCGAGTACCTCGGCGTGGCCGAGTACACCCGCAAAGGCGGCACGGTCAAGGGCGAGATCGTGCCCGACACCTTCACCGTGACGACGGTCCGCCAGGAAATCCGGGTCGGAGACAGGCTCTCGCCGGTGCCACCGCGGGAGTTCATCAACTACGTGCCGCGCCCGCCGGAAAAAGACATTGATGGCCAGATTGTCTCGATCTACGGCGACGGCCTGACGGCCGGGCAAAACCAGATCGTGGCGCTCAACAAGGGCAGCCGCGATGGCATGGAAAGTGGGCACGTGCTCGCTTTGTGGCGATCGGGTGACCGCCTCATCGACAAAACCGACGGCCAGCGCACCCGCATCAAGCTGCCCGATGAGCGGCATGGCAACCTCTTCGTCTTCCGCGTCTTCAACCGCATGTCGTATGCGCTGATCCTCACGGTCAAGGAACCGGTCACCCCAGGCGATCGTTTCACCCAGCCCTGACGCTGGCGAGCGAGCGTCACACCGGCGCTCGCCCACCCTCGATGGATCGAGACGAACTCGCCGCCTGGTTGCGGCTCATCGAAACGCCTCAGATCGGGCGTGAATCCGCGCGCAAGCTGTTGGCAGCGTTTGGGTCGCCACAAGCCGTGCTGGCGGCCCCAACCGCGGCACGCAAAAAAATCGTCTCAGCCGCCACGGCCACTGCGCTGGCCGAAGAGCCGGAGACGGTGTCGACGCTCGTCGAGACCACCGTCAGCTGGCTGGCGAATGCCACCGACGAGGCACCACGCCAGGTGTTGACGCTGGGGGATCCCAGCTACCCGCCCCTGCTGCTCGAAATTGCCGACCCACCTCTGCTGCTTTATTTGCAGGGGGATCCCACGCTGTTGCACTCACCCGGCGTGGCCGTGGTCGGCAGCCGCAACCCCACGCCACAGGGACGTGAAAACGCACGCGCCTTTGCGGCCCACTTGAGCAACGCCGGACTGACCATCGTCTCCGGGCTGGCCTTGGGTGTTGACGGTGCAGCCCACGAAGGCGGCTTGTCGGGGTCAGGGCGAACCATCGCGGTAATCGGCACCGGCCTGGATCGTGTTTACCCCAAGCGCCACCTCGAACTGGCACATCGAATCAGCGCGAAGGGTTTGATGCTCAGCGAGTACTCGCTTGGCACACCGCCCTTGCCGGCCAACTTTCCGATGCGCAACCGCATCATCGCGGGACTGACGCGCGGCACCTTGGTGGTCGAAGCGGCACTGCAATCCGGCTCACTCATCACGGCCCGACTGGCCAGCGAAGCCGGGCGCGACGTTTTTGCCATTCCGGGCTCGATCCACTCGCCCCAATCACGCGGCTGCCATGCGCTGATCAAACAAGGTGCGAAGCTGGTGGACAGCGCGCAAGACGTGCTCGAAGAGCTGCCCCCGTTTCAGGCTCCCGCGCCAAGCGCGACGGAACCACCGGCCGACGTGGAAAGCGCTGATCCGTTGCTGCAGGCATTGGGTTTCGACCCCGTCACGTTGGACGCCTTGGTCGCTCGCACCGGCTGGCCATCAGAACTGCTCAACCTCCGTTTGCTGGAGCTTGAAATGGAGGGGCAAGTGGCACGCCTGCCGGGCCAACTCTTCCAGCGTGTCAGCACCGGCTGACAACACCAAGCGGGCGCCCTGGCCCGTCTCGCGACGCGCATTTATTCCAGGCTTCATAAAGCGGCCCTGGGGTATAGTGAATTCATGTTTGACGTGCTCGTCTATCTGTACGAAAACTACTGGCGGCCCGATGCGTGCCCCGACCATGCGCAGCTGACGCGAAAGCTGTCGGCCATGGGGTTCGAGTCGGACGAGATCGAAGAAGCCTTGTCCTGGCTCGATGGCCTGGCCAGCGCGGCAGAGTCGTATTCCGGCGAACAAAGTCCTGACAGCCTTCGTGTCTATTCCCCTGCCGAACAAGAGCACCTGGGCGAACACTCCATCGGCTTCGTGAGCTTTCTCGAATCGGCAGGTGTGTTGCCACCTCCCATGCGCGAGATGGTCATCGACCGCGCCACCGCCATTCCCGGCGGGCCGGTCGATCTCGAAGACCTGAAGATCATCGTGCTGATGGTGTTCTGGAGCCTTGGCGAAGAGCCCGATGCATTGATCCTCGATGAATTGTTTGTCGACGAAGAGGATCGTTTGATTCACTGACACCGGATCACCGCCCAAACAAAAGCCGCCCGAGGGCGGCTTTTTGTTTAACCAACGGCGTATCGGGTCAGTTCAAGAGGCGAGTGGGATCCACGTCCAGTTTGGCCAGAGCGCTGCGTGTGGCGCGCACCGTCAGCGACTCATCTTGTGCGGGCACCAGCAGCCCCGCCTGGAGAAATGCCGCCAGCCGGTTTTGTTGAAACAAGATGCCGCGCCCATGCGGCGAGACAAACAGCGTCAACTGCCGGCGCATGCCCTGCCAGACCAGTTGCACCGCTTCGTTGCGGTTGCGGTAGTCGAGCATGTACCAACCGCCCACCTGAAGTTCGCGCGCCCAGGCGAGCATGGCTGGCGTGGGCATGGAGCCGCCCTCGCCCACCACTTCGAGCTCCGAGCTTTCATGGCCCGACAGGTCGAGCACCAGCGACTCGTCGATTTCCAGATCGTCGGTGTTGTCGGGCAACAGCTCTTCCAGGGTTTCGAGGCGCCCCATCAGCTCTTCGAGCCGCTCGGGCGCGATGGCGGCCGTCTTGGCAGTGAACGCTGCTGCCAGCGAGTTGTTGAGCCTCTGGATGTGTTCGTCTTGTTTGTCGGCCGCGATGCCGGCGTGGTCCATGCCCTCTCGCAGCGTCTTGAGCAACGGCGGCAGGCGACGGATCACCTCGGCCCGCTCTTCGCGCGACACCTTGGCGCTGGCCGACCAGATCAGATCAGCGGCCACACGTTTCATCGCCTTGGTTTCAACACCCTGGGCGCTGTACTTCACCGCCGTCATGGCCATCACGTCGGCCCAGACGTGGAACAGGAACTCGCGCACCCCTTCTTGCACCGGCACCTCGTTGAGCATCTTGCGCAGCTCGATGGTGTATTGAATCGCCAGCGTCTCGCGCTGCTCCACCTGCTGTGCGAGAGACACACCTTTGCGCGTGGTTTCGTTCTCGTTCTTGAAGTAGTGCTCCAGAAACTTCTCGAACTCGGTGAGCACGGTCTGGAACACGCGGCGGCCAGTGTCAGGATAAGCCTCGACGACCTGCACCACACGCTTGATCTCTTTTTCCAAGGTGTCGGCGACAGCCCGGCTGGTCGCGTCGAAGCCCATCACGCAGGCGCCCATTCGGTCGATCAGGCGGCGGGCCGGGTGGTCCACGGTGGCAAAAAAATCGGGCTCACTCACGGCCACACGCAGCACGGGCATCTGAAGGCGTGCAAACCAGACCCGCACCACCGCAGGAATGCGCTCTTCCATCAGGATGCTTTGAAACAGCAGGGCGACGATTTCGATGGTGGCGCGCTCCACGGGCGTGGTGGCGGCCTTCTTCAGCGCCTGCTTGCGCTGGTGCATTTCTTCGAGCAAGGCGGGGGTGCTGACCGGCTCGTCGGCGGCGCGAGCGCCAGTGACCACGCCCCCACTCGTCGTGCTCGAAAGCCGCCGCTGGATGCCTTGCTGGGCCTCGCTGATCGCGGCCTTGAGACCCGCCGAAGCCGCAGGCATGGGCGCGGTCCCCGCAAAATCGGGAACCTGCCGGCCGATGAGCTTGTTGAGGCGGCCAAGCACCGCCTCGGCATGGTCGGACCCGCGTGCAAACCCACCCGCGCGCGTCATCATGCGGGTCTCTTCGCCCACGGTCCCGAGACGACCCAAACTGCTGGGAGTCCCGGACGCCGGGCCGGGTGAACTGCTTGACCCGCCCGAGGTCGGCAAGACGTAGGAGTTGCGCGAGCGCCGGATGAACGGGCGCAGGTCGATCTCGGGCAACACCCGTTGCTGAATCAACCAGCGGTTGGTCTCGTGGTAAGCCTCTTCGGCGAAGTGCGCGAACTCTTCGTGCAACACCACCTGCAGCGTGCGCCACGCATCCTGGGTGAGCGTCGAGCTGCGCCAGGTGCTGGTGACGATGCGAGCCAGCACATGCGGGCGTAGCACATCGTTGGTGTCGAGCTCATCGCGTTTCTCGAGCGACGACATGCGAGAGCGCAGGTCGGTGAACTCCCAGGACGCGCGATCCATCATCGCGAGTGCCAGCCGGGAGCTCAAGATTTCGGTTTCGATGGTGTCATCGTCGACCAGCGACATGCCGGGGTTGGTGCGCCCCGGCGGCGGCAGGTCACCCGGCCGGGAGGCCGACACCATGCCGCTCACCAACGCACCACGCAGCGCCGAGATGATGCCGTTGGTCCAGGTCGGTGAGGCCTTGCGCAGGTCGGTGGAGACATCGCGCCGCTTGTACTGGAGGCTGTGTTCAGCCGACTGGGTGGCCAGTAGCCTCGCCCCGTCTTCCACCGCATGAACCACGCCCGGAACGCCACTCAACAAACGCTCCACGTAGGAGCGGCGAGCCTGGGCGGCCAGGGCCAACGAATCGGCGGCGGTCGCCATGGGACGGTTGGTCGATGCTTCTCTGAAAGGGGTTGCCCTTACTCTACACCACCGCCCCGGCGTTCGGGTCGTTCGGATCGACGTCTTTGGTCGGCCCGCCCTTGATCAGGTCTTCACGCTTCACACCCAGCCACATCGCAATGGCTGCAGCCACAAAAACCGACGAATAGATGCCGAACAAGATGCCGATGGTGAGTGCAATGGCGAAGTAATGCAGCGTCGGCCCACCGAAGATCAACATCGACAACACCATCATCTGCGTGCTGCCGTGCGTGATGATGGTGCGGCTCATGGTGCTGGTGATGGCGTGGTCGATCACCTCGTGGGTGTTCATCTTGCGGTACCTGCGGAAAGCTTCACGGATCCGGTCGAAGATCACCACCGACTCGTTCACCGAGTAGCCCAGCACGGCCAGCACCGCCGCCAGCACGGAGAGCGAAAACTCCCACTGGAAGAAGGCGAAGAAGCCCAGGATGATGATCACGTCGTGCAGGTTGGCCACGATGGCGGCCACCGAGAATTTCCACTCGAAGCGAAACGCCAGGTAAATCATGATGCCGATGATCACGAAGGCCAGCGCCTTGGCGCCGTCTTCGGCCAGCTCGCGGCCCACCTGCGGCCCCACGAACTCGCTGCGCTGCAAGGCCACCGGCTCGGCACCGCCCGCCTCGCACACCGGTTTGTCGATCAGCTCGCCCTTGTCGGTCTTGACCTGCTTGCGCGTCACCGTGCCGCTCTCGGCCTTGCACAGTTCGCCGAACACACGGTCGACCACGTCGCCGTGTTTGCCGTCGCCTCGCACCGGCAGGCGAATCAGCACGTTGCTGGTGCTGCCGAACGACTGCACCTGCACCTCGCCTACCTGCATGGCCTCGACGGTGGAGCGCACCTTGGGAATGTCGGCAGCCTGGGCGTAGTGCGCTTCGATCAGCGTGCCGCCGGTGAACTCGATCGACAGGTGCAAGCCGCGCGTCACCAGAAAGAACACCGCCACCAGAAAGGTGAGCAGCGAAATGATGTTGAACACCAGCGCATGCCGCATGAACGGGATGTCGCGTCGGATTCTGAAGAACTCCATGTCTGTGGATCCTGTTTGAGTTCTTGGGTGGGGTCAGGTCTTGGCCTGGGCGTCGGCTTCGGTGGCCTGGGGCTTCCAGACCTGGCCGATCGACACCGACTTGAGCTTTTTCTGGCGGCCGTACCAGAGGTTCACCAGGCCGCGCGAGAACACGACGGCCGAAAACATCGAGGTCAGGATGCCCAGGCAGTGCACCACCGCAAAGCCCTTGATCGGCCCGGAGCCGAAGGCAAAGAGCGCGATGCCCGCAATCAAGGTGGTGACGTTCGAATCGAGAATCGTCGCAAAGGCGCGCTCATAGCCGGTGTTGATGGCCGCCTGCGGTGGCGCGCCCGCTCGCAACTCTTCGCGCACCCGCTCGTTGATCAGCACGTTGGCATCGATCGCCATGCCCAGCGTGAGCGCAATGGCCGCAATGCCGGGCAGCGTCAGCGTGGCCTGCAGCATCGACAACACCGCCACCAGCAACAACAGGTTGAACGCCAGCGCGGCGGTGGAGAACACGCCGAACAACAGGTAGTAGCCGCACATGAACACCGCGATCGCTGCAAAGCCGTAGATCACGCTGTTGAAACCCTTGGCGATGTTGTCGGCGCCCAGGGTTGGCCCAATGGTGCTTTCTTCGATGATCTCCATCGGCGCGGCGAGCGAGCCGGCGCGCAGCAAGAGGCTCAGGTCGGCTGCGGCTTCGGTGGTGCCCATGCCGGTGATCTGGAACTCGTTGCCGAACTCACCCTGGATGCGCGCCACGGTCAGCACTTCACCTTTGCCCTTTTCGAACAGGATCGCGGCCATGAAGTTGCCGACGTTGTTGCGCGTCATCTCGCGCATCAGCCGCCCGCCCTTGGCGTCAAGGCTCACCGACACCGCCGGCTGGCTGTTCTGGTCGGGCCGCGGCTGGGCGTTGGTCAACATTTCGCCGGTGGCCACGGCCTCTTTGTAGGTGACAACCGGGGCGCCGCGGCCCACGGTGAAGCGCTCGCGCCCGAAGGGCACGGGGCCGGTGCCTTCGACCGCAGCGCGCGCTTCGGCCGACATGTCGGCCAGGCGGAATTCGAGGTTGGCGGTGCGGCCGATGATGTCCTTGGCTTTGGCGGTGTCTTGCACGCCCGGCAGCTGGATGACCACGCGGTCGGCGCCTTGCTGCTGGATCACCGGCTCGGCCACGCCCAGCTCGTTGACACGGTTGTGCAGCGTGGTGATGTTCTGCTTGAGCGCGGCGTCTTGCACTGCACGCGCTGCTTCCGGCTTGAGCGTGCCGCTGAGCATGAAATCGGTGCCCTCGGGCGCTTGCGTCCACACCACATCGGTCATCTGCTCGCTCAACAGCTTGGCCGCAGCGTCGCGTGTTTCGCGGTCACGAAAACGCACGTTGAGCGTGTTGACGTCGCGGGTGACACCGGCGTGGCGCAGGTTCTTGTCACGCAGCTGCGAGCGGATGTCACCGGCCATCGCTTCGGTCTTCTTGGTCAGCGCCGCCTTCATGTCGACCTGCATCAGGAAGTGCACACCCCCCCGCAGGTCCAGGCCCAGGTACATGGGCAGGGCGCGCATCGCGCTCAGCCAGTGCGGCGAGCGCGACAGCAGGTTCAGCGCGACGATGTAGCTCGGGTCGTTGAGATCAGGGTTGAGCGCCATGCTCAACACGTCTTTCGCCTTCAGCTGCGCGTCGCCGTCGGCAAAACGGGCCTTGATCGAGTTGCCTTCAAGCAGCACGAAGTCGGGCTTCAGGTCGGCCGCCTTGAGCGCCTGCTCGACCCGCAGCGTGGTGCTGCTGTCGAGCTTGACGGTGACCTTGCCACTGCTCACCTGGACGGCGGGCGCTTCACCAAAGAAGTTGGGCAAGGTGAAGATCAGGCCGACCAGCAGGGCAAGCCCCAGGATCGTGTACTTCCACCACGGGTAGCGATTCATGAAGCCTCTTTCGCGGGGCGGCGCCCCTTGCTTTTGTGCGGCGCCAGCCACGCAGGTGGCCGGGCCCGTTTATCTCGTTCGGATTACTTGAAGGTGCCCTTGGGCAGCACTTGAACCACCGCGCCGCGTTGCACCTGGATCTCGACGCCGTTGGCGACTTCGACGGTCAGAAAGCTGTCGCCCATCTTCGACACCCGGCCCAGCACGCCCCCTGCGACCACCACCTCGTCGCCCTTGGCCAGGGCGTCGATCATGGACTTGTGCTCTTTCTGGCGCTTCATCTGCGGGCGGATCATCACGAAGTACAGCACCACGAACATCAAGATGATGGGGAGCATGCCGGTGATGCCACCCAAAGGTGATTCGGTGGCTGCGGCCGCAGGGGCCGCTTGTGCAAAAGCTTCGGAAATGAACACGTGAAGATCCTCGTTGGAGCCGGTCAGCGCCGGGTGGCGCCCGTCGGAGTGAAAGCCTGGAATTGTATGCCGCCGCCTCTGTGTCACCAGAGGCCAGGGCGCAGACCCCAGGTCGACCCCAGAGGTTCCGGCGAAAGGGCCTTAATCGTTTTTCGGATAAGGAAAGCAACATTCAGTTGTTCCTCAACTAGCGGAGGCTCCACATACTGCGCTACCCCGTCACCTGGCCGCGACACCAGCGGCCCGACTGCAGCCCATGAACTTCCAGCAACTGCGCTCCGTGCGCGAAGCCCTGCGTTGCGGCTTCAACCTCACCGAGGTGGCGGGTGTGCTGCACACCTCGCAGCCCGGCATCAGCCGCCAGATCCGTGAGCTTGAAGAAGAGCTCGGCGTCGAGATCTTCGTGCGCTCGGGAAAACGGCTCACCGGCCTCACGCCGCCCGGCGAGGCGGTGCTGCCCATCGTCGAGCGCCTGCTGCACGATGCTGAAAACCTCAAGCGCGCCGGTGAGGAATTCAGCGCCCAGACGCGCGGCCGCCTGTCGATCGCCGCCACCCACACCCAGGCGCGTTACGCGCTGCCGCAGGTGGTGCGCGACTTCCGCCAGCTTTACCCCCAGGTCACGCTCAACCTGCACCAGGGTTCGCCCAGCCAGGTGGCGCAGATGCTGCTGAGCGGCGAGGCCGACATCGGCGTGGCCACCGAAGGCCTGGCGCAATACGACCAACTCGTGGCCCTGCCCTGCTACCGCTGGACGCACAGCGTGATCGTGCCGCCCGGGCACGAACTGCTCGATGGCCAGCCCCTCACGCTGGAGCGGCTGGCCCGCCACCCGGTCATCACCTACAACGCCGGCTACACCGGGCGCACCCACATCGACGAGGCCTTTGCGCAGGCCGGGTTGGAGCCCGACGTCGTGTTGAGCGCCATGGACGCCGACGTGATCAAGACCTATGTCGAGCTCGGCATGGGCGTGGGCATCGTGGCCTCGATCGCCTTCGATCCCGAGCGCGACCGCACGCTGCGGGCGCTCGATGCACGCACGCTGTTCGAGGTCAACCTCACGCGCCTCGCCATCCGCCGGGGCGCCTGGCTGCGAGGCTACGTCTACGCCTTCATCGAGGCGTTTGCACCGACCCTCACGCGCCCGGTGGTCGAGAGCGCGATGAGGGGTGAAACGATCGAAGCCTGAAGCGCTTCACGGTGCGCTGAAGCGGGTGATGCGGCTTTGCGTGAGCACGTACAAGGCGCCGTCCAGCCCCGTCAGCATGCCCACCGCCTGCCCCGAGACTCGGCCGAAGGCGTAGGCCGCGTTGCCATTGGCCATGTCCACACGACCGATGAACGGTGTGCAGAAGTCGGTGAAGAAATAGCTGCCTCGGTAGGCCGCGGGGAACGGGCCACTGTCGGCCGGGTAGAACGCACCACCGGTGATGGCACAGCCATTGAAGAACCCGGCCGGGCCGGTGGCCTCCGCCGTGTGGTCGTAGGCAAACAGCGGCGCCGTGACGCCCGCGGCGTTGGTCGGCCCTTCGGTCGCTGGCCAGCCATAGTTGGCGCCCGGCACGCCGAGGTTGATCTCTTCCCACAGGCCCGCACCCACGTCGTTGATGTGCATGCGCCCATCGCTTCGGCGCACGGCAAAGGTAAACGGGTTGCGCAGGCCGCGCGCCCAGATGGCGCAGCGCAACGTGGCCGCCGTGTTGCAGAACGGGTTGTCGCTGGGGATGCTGCCGTCATCGTTGAAGCGCAGCATCTTGCCGAACGGGGTGTTCAGGTCAGGCGCGTTGGCGCTGTTGGCGTTGTCGCCCACGGCCACGTAAAGCTTGCCGTCATTGCCGAAGTGCAAGGCCCCGCCGTTGTGGTTGGTCGCGCTCGACAGCGTGGGCAAGTCGGCAATGCGCACTTCGCTGCCCGCTGCCACGACATTCGGGTTCGATGCGCTGGCCGTGAAGCGGCTGATGCGGTTGTGCGTGCCGCCCTCGGGTGTCGTGTAGTAGAGATAGACGTAGCGGTTGCTCGCGAAGTTGGGGTGCAAGGCCACACCGAGCAGGCCGCGCTCGCCCACCGGGTCGACCGACAGCGTGATGAACGGCGTGCTCAGCAGTGCGCCGGCCGCGCTGACGACGCGCAGCTGCCCACCTTGCTGGGTGACGAACATGCGTCCGTCAGGCGCCTGCGCAAAGGCAGTCGCAGCGGCGAACCCGGCGACCCATTGGTCGGTGCGGGTGATGCCCGCCGGCTGGCTGCGCGT
>NZ_JANOCG010000600.1:0-5334 GCF_031412075.1 Rhizobacter sp. | reverse complement strand
TGCCGGAGTGCGCAGCACGAAGGTACTCCAGTGACCCTGCTGCCCCGCACCGCGGTGCTCATGTTTCTGAGCTTCGCGTTTGCCTACTTCCCGTCGGCCCTGGTGCGGGGCGTGGTCGCCACCCTGGCGCCAGCCTTCAGCACCGAGCTGCAGCTGAACTCGGCCAACCTGGGTTTGCTGGCCGGCGCGTACTTCCTGGGCTTTGCGACGATGCAACTGCCCCTGGGCAGCGCGCTGGATCGATTTGGCCCGAAGCGGGTGCTGCTGGCCTTCCTGGTGCTGGCGGTTTTCGGGTGCGGCGCATTTGCCATGGCGCAGAGCTTTGCCGCCTTGGTGGTGGCTCGCATGTTGATCGGCATGGGCGTGGGCGCCTGCCTGATGGCGCCGATGACCAGTTTTCGCCGCAACTACGGCGCCACCGCGCAGATGCGTGCCAATTCCTGGATGCTGATGACCGGCTCGCTGGGTTTGGTGGCCTCGACGCTGCCGGTGCAGTGGCTGTTGCCCAGCTTGGGTTGGCGCGGTCTCTTCTGGGCCTTGGCCGCCTTGTTCGTGGTGGCGATGGTGTTGATTGCCTGGTTGGTGCCGGCCGACGGGCCTGCGGCGCCGCTGCCGTCGACGGGAAGAGGGGGCTACGGCCAGGTGTTCCGGCACCCGACCTTCGTGCGCTACCTGCCCATGGCCTTCTTTCAATACGGCAGCATGGTGGCCCTGCAGTCGCTGTGGATCGGCCCTTGGCTCACCCGCGTGTGCGATTGGTCGGCGCAACAGACGGCGGGCGGCTTGTTTGCGATCAACCTCGCCATGCTGTTCGCCTTCATGGGCTGGGGCGTGGCCGTGCCGCGACTGTATGCACGGGGCTGGACAGCCCATGGCCTGATTGCCTGGGGCATGCCGTTGAGCCTGCTGGCCTTGTTCCTGGGGGTGGGCCTGGGCAAGGGCGCCACCGCCTGGGTCTGGGCGCTGTTTTGTGTGTCGAGCACCTTCGTCTCGCTGTCGCAACCGGCCATCGGCCAGGCGTTTCCCGCCTGGCTGGCCGGGCGGGCCTTGTCGGCCTACAACCTGGTGATCTTTGCCGGCGTATTCGTTTTGCAGTGGGGCGTGGGGGCGACGGTCGATGCCCTGGTGGCCCAGGGATGGAGCACCGTGTCAGCCTTCAGAGGGGCTTTTGCGTTGTTGGGTGTGTGCTGTGTGTTGTCTTATGTGTGGTTTTTGTGGCGAGATGAACCCGACCCGACCCGACCCGCTTCAGCCCACACGCGTTGAAACTCTCATAATTCCTGCATGCCCGGCCTGCTGATCATTGCCCACGCGCCTCTGGCGTCTTCATTGAAGGCGGTGGCGCAGCACACCTTCCCCGACTGCGGGCGCCGCCTCGAGGCACTCGACGTGCTGCCCGACGCCAGCATCGAAGAGATCGAAATCGCCGCCCGCGCCTTGCTGGCCAAGGTGGGAACCCCCGATGCCTTGATCTTCACCGACGTGTTCGGCGCGACGCCGTGCAATGTGGCGCAGCGCCTGGCCGACGGCGTGCATGTGAAGGTGATTGCGGGCGTGAACGTGCCGATGTTGTGGCGTTCGCTGTGTTACGCCGACGAGTCACTCGATGCGGTGGTGGCGCGTGCCGTTGCCGGTGCCACGCAGGGCGTGATGCAGGTGGCCACCTCGCGCCCACAGAATCAGGCCTTCAAACCCGGTGCCAATGATCAAAGTCAACATCAGCATCAGCAATAAGCTCGGGTTGCACGCCCGTGCCTCGGCCAAGCTCACCAAGTTGGCCGGCGGTTTTCAAAGCGATGTGTTCATGACGCGCAATGCCCGCCGGGTCAACGCCAAGAGCATCATGGGCGTCATGATGCTGGCGGCCGGTGTCGGCAGCGAAGTCGAGATCGAGACCACCGGCCCCGACGAACAGGCCGCGATGGACGCCCTGGTGGCGCTGATCAACGACAAGTTCGGCGAGGGCGAGTAGCCCTCAGGCGCTGGCAGCGCCCAGGAAGTGCTTGCGGTAGCGCGCGGGCAAGTCGTCGATGCGCATCAGCAACGGCAGGTCGGCGGTGTTGAAGTCTGGATCCCAGGCCGGCGCGCCCAGCACCTTGGCGCCGCAGCGCAGATAACCCTTGATCAAGGCCGGGGCCTCGACATCCAGGTCGTGCTGCAGATCGTCTACCGGCAAGGGCAGGCGCGGCGTCACGCGCAGCTCGATCGGCGCCAGGTGCGTGTGGCGCAGTTGCTCCCACAGGCTGGCCGCGAAGTGCCCGCCGTCGCGCATGCTCACGCTCGCGCAGCCGATCATGGTGTCGAGCTTGTTGCGCACCATGAACTCGGCCAGGGCGCCCCACAAGGCCATGATGGCGCCACCCGAGCGCCAGGCCGGGTGCACGCACGAGCGGCCCAGCTCGACCATCGCGCCGCGCAGCGGGCGCAGGCGCGTGAGGTCGAATTCGGTCTCGCTGTACAAGCCGCCCACACGCTTGGCCGCTGCGGGCGTCAGCACGCGGTAGGTGCCGATTACCGGGCCGGGCTCGCCGCCCTCGCCAGGCGCGCGTACCAGCAGGTGCTCGCAGAAGGCGTCGAACATGTCGATGTCGTGGCCAGCGGGCGAACCATGTGGCACGCTCAGGCGCGCGCCCATTTCTTCGGCAAAAACCAGGTGCCTCAGGCGCTGCGCTTCGCGAATGTCTCCCTCATCGCGAGCCCAAACCACCTCAAACCGAGGCGCTTCAGCGCGGGCAGGTTCGGTAGCTGCTGAGCGTGGGTGAAGCGACCTCCGGGACGTGTCGGCACGCAGCGCAGAAATCGGCATGGTCGGCAAAGGGAAGTCCCGCATGGCTACTCCTGTAAAACGTGTGCTGATCGTCGCGTGTGGGCGTGACGCGGCCATGAAGGGCGCGTGACGCCACCATGACAGGTGGCGCGGGTCGTTCCCAGGTGCGCCCGAGAGTTGCGCTGCTAGGATGGATCGCATGAGTTTTCAGGTCTTCGGGTTGCCGGTTTCTCGAGGCGTGGCCATCGGCCGGGCTGTGCTGGTGGCTTCGAGCCGCATCGACGTTGCGCACTACTTCATCGACGATTCCCAGGTCGACCCCGAAATCGAGCGTTTGCGGGTTGCACGCGACGCGGTGGCCACCGAGCTGAGCACCTTGCAGCGCGACTTGCCTATCGATGCGCCGGGCGAGTTGTCGGCCCTGCTCGACGTGCACCTCATGCTGCTGCATGACGAAACCCTGATCACCGCCACCAAACAATGGATCCAGGAGCGCCACTACAACGCCGAATGGGCGTTGTCGGCGCAGCTCGAGGTGATCGCCCGTCAGTTTGACGACATGGAAGACGACTACCTGCGCGAGCGCAAGGCCGACCTGGAGCAAGTGGTCGAGCGCTTGTTGCGCGCCATGAGCCGCGGGCCATCTTCAACCTATGCGCCAGCGCCCGGAGTCAGCCCGCGCGACTTCGCCGGCGAAGACCCGCTGGTGCTGGTGGCCAACGACATCGCCCCGGCTGACATGCTGCAGTTCAAGCGCAGCATCTTCACCGGCTTCATCACCGACGTGGGCGGGCGCACCTCGCACACGGCCATCGTCGCGCGCAGCATGGACATCCCTGCCGTGGTGGGCGCGCGAGAAGCCAGCCACATCATCCGGCAAGACGATTGGGTCGTGATCGACGGCGACAACGGCATCGTCGTGGTCGACCCTTCGCCGCTGCTGCTGGAGGAGTACCGCTTCCGGCAACGGCAGAGCGGGCTGGAGCGCGATCGTTTGTCGCGACTGCGCCATACACCGGCCGTCACGCTCGACGGCGAACGTGTCGAGTTGCAGGCCAACATCGAACTGCCCAATGACGCGCCGGCCGCGCTGGAGGCGGGTGCGGTGGGCGTAGGCCTCTTTCGCAGCGAGTTCCTGTTCATGAACCGCGGTGGCGACTTGCCGGGGGAGGACGAGCAGTTCGAGGCCTACCGGGCCGCCGTGGAAGCGATGAAAGGGCTGCCCGTCACCATCCGCACTGTCGATATTGGGGCCGACAAGCCCCTCGATCGCATGAGCAGCGCCGAGCTCCGCCACGAGCATGCGCTGAACCCGGCGCTCGGGCTGCGTGCAATTCGCTGGAGCTTGTCGGAGCCTGGCATGTTCAGGCAGCAGCTGAGAGCGATCCTGCGTGCTAGTGCCTTGGGTAAGGTGCGTATCCTCATCCCGATGGTGGCGCACCTTGCCGAAGTGAGGCTCGCGCTCGAGGCGATCGCCCGGGCGAAACAGCAGCTGGCCGACTCTGGGCGTGCGCACGGCATTGTTGAGGTCGGCGCCATGATCGAAGTGCCAGCTGCCGCCATTGCGCTGCCAACGCTTTTGCGCCACTTCGACTTTGTTTCGATCGGCACCAACGACCTGATTCAGTACACCCTGGCCATCGACCGCGCCGACGAGGCCGTGGCACATCTGTACGACCCATGGCATCCGGCGGTGCTTCAGCTCGTCGCGCAGACAATCGCCTACGTCCGTTCAACTGGGAAGGCGGTGAGCGTGTGCGGTGAGATGGCCGGAGATCCGGCATTCACTGAGTTGCTACTGGCCATGGGGCTTCGAAGCTTCTCCATGCATCCTGCGCAGATTGCTGCTGTCAAACAGCGGGTTCTTCGGGCCGACACACGACGTCTGATGCCTCATCTCAAGGCTGTGCTGGACAGCGAAGACCCTGAATCCGCCTGTCGCGAGCTCTTTGCACGCACGGTACATATGGATGCTGCGGTCGGGCCAAGTTGATTTTTTGGAGCCTCGCTCGCGAGGCCCAAAAAAGGATGCTACAGTCGCGGTCTTCGCTGATTTCAGCAGGCAACGCAGACGCAACGCCGGCATTGAGCAGCAAAGAAAAGAGCAAGCAGTTGACGACTTGAGCAAAAACAAGTCATAATCGCTGGCTCTGCTGAACGAAGCAAAAATCGCAAAACGCGACAACGGCAACGGAATGCAAATTAGCCAAGATATTGACAAGGTTATTAAAAGCAGTCAAAATCGCAGGCTTAGCTGAAATAAGTGATTCAGCAAAAAAGCAAACGAAAGTTTGCCAGCTCTTTAAAAACTAACAGCCGATAAGTGTGGGCGTTTGAAGGCGAGTGCCAAGAGTCGAAAGACTCAAGGTCTCATGGACCTTAAACGCTCACTGATAGAAATGAAGATCATGCAAGTGATGTTCACTTCAATTCTTTGAGTAATTTATCAAGATCGAACTGAAGAGTTTGATCCTGGCTCAGATTGAACGCTGGCGGCATGCCTTACACATGCAAGTCGAACGGCAGCACGGGAGCAATCCTGGTGGCGAGTGGCGAACGGGTGAGTA
>NZ_JANOCG010000599.1:0-4380 GCF_031412075.1 Rhizobacter sp. | reverse complement strand
CTTGCGCCCCGACAACCTGCGCCTGGCCGGCAGGGTCTTCCGCAACGGCAAGCAGGTCGAAGGATCGAGCAGGGAAATGTCGCCGATGTACCACCAGATCAACCACGGCAAGCTGGGCATCACGCTCAACGCCAAGGAGCCGCGCGCGGTGGCGCTGCTCCTGCGCCTGGCGGCGATCAGCGATGTGGCGATCGAGAACATGTCGCCCGGCTCGATGGAGCGCACGCAGCTCGGCTACGAAGCGCTGCGCAAGGCCAATCCGCGCCTGGTGATGCTGGCGATGTCGGCGGCGGGGCAGTTCGGCGCCTTGTCGAGCATGCGGGCGTACGCGCCGACGATGTCGTCGTTTGCAGGCCTCGAAGCCTTGGTGGGCTACGCCGACGAGCTGCCCATCGGAGCGCTCAACTTCGGTCTCGGCGACCCGAATGCCTCGGTGCACGGGCTGTTGGCGCTGCTTGCTGCGCTGCGCCGCGCGCGCACGACCGGCGTTGGTTGCTACATCGATCTGTCGCAAGTCGAGGCATTGCTCGGCGTGCTGCGCCCTTACCTGCTCGACGCGCAGGTGCAACAGCGACAACCTACGCCGATGGGCAACCGCCACCCGGAGATGGCGCCGCACGGCATCTATCCGGCCTCGTCTGCGACACCAGGCGGCGACGCGTGGCTCACGATCGCCGTCGCCGACGACGCGCAGTGGCGGGCGTTGCGCCGGCTGGCCTCCGGCACGCCGTGGGCCAGCGACGCGCGCTTCGACCAGCTGGCCGGCCGCCTCGGCCACGCCGCCGAACTCGACACGGCCCTGGCCGACTGGACCGCATCGCAGCCGCGCGACGAACTCGTGGCGCGCCTGCGGGCAGCCGGCATTGCATCGTCACCGGTGCTGTCGGTCGCGGAGCAGTGGCGCGACCCGCACTTCGAAGCGCGCGGCATCAAGACCCGAGTCGCGATCCCCGTCTATGGCGATGAAGACCTGTTCCGCGCGCCGTGGAAGTTCTCCGACATCGAGCCGCGCATCGACCGCTGCGGCCCGTCGCTCGGAGAGCACAACGACTTCGTGTTTGGCCAACTGCTTGGCCTGCCGCCCGAGGAGATCGCCGAGCTCAAGGCTGCTGGCGTCATTGCCTGATCCGCACCGGAGCCTCGCCATGCCCGACACCCCTGCCGACGATCCGCTGTCCACGCAACCCCAGGCGCAAGCCCCCGCACTTTGGGAAGGTGCGCTGGAAGAAGCGCGCAGCCTGATCGGCGTCGAACTGCGCCGCACCCACCAGACCTGGAACACCGAGGCCGCGCCCGACAACGTGCGCCACTTCTGCTGGGGCCTGGGCGACGAGAACCCGCTGTTCTGTGACCCGGCCCACGGGGCAGCGACGAAGTGGAAGTCGGCTCTCGCGCCGGGCTGCTTCCTCTACACCATCGACACCACCGTGGTGGCACCCAAGCTGCGCGGCATCCAGTGGCTGTATGGCGGTACTGACTGGGAGTGGTACCTGCCGATCCGTCACCGCGACAGCTTCACGGTGAAAGCCAAACTGCTCGATGCGGTCGAGAAGCGCGGCGGCAAGGCCAGCGCCTTCATCATCCAGACCGGCGAGGTGCTGTACACCAACCAGCACGGCGAGCTGGTCTGCCGCGCCATCGGGCACACCGCGCGCACGCCGCGCGCCAAGGCCAGCGGCGGGCTGAAGTACGAGGCGCGCGAAACCCATCGCTACTCGGCCGAAGAGCTCGAGCAGATCGCCCACGCGATCGAGACCGAAGAGTTGCGTGGCGCGACGCCGCTTTTCTGGGAAGAGGTCGAGGTCGGCGCTTCGGTGCAACCGATGCTCAAAGGCCCGCTGAACATCACCGACATGATCTGCTGGTACTCCGGCGGCGGCCACAGCTACCAGTCGCACCGGCGCGCCCACCTGCAGAGGAAGCGCCATCCGGCCGACGCCTACATCAACCCCGAGACGGGCGCACAGGACAGCGCCGCGCGCGGCCACACCGAAGGCAAGATGGCGCGCGAAGTCGGCATGCCCGGCGGCTACGACGTGGGCCCGCAACGCATCTCGTGGCTGGGCCAGCTGATCACGAACTGGATGGGCGACGACGGCTTCCTGCGGCGCCTCTCGGTCAGCGTTCGGCGGCCGAACATCTTCGGCGACGTTTCCTGGTGCAAGGCGCGCGTGGCCGACAAGCGCATCGAAGAAGATGCGCACCTCGTCGAACTTGAGTTGAGCGTCGTGAACCAGCTCGACGAGACGACGGCCCAGGGCACGGCCGTTGTCGAGCTGCCCACGCGTGGCGCGCCGGCGGCGCGTTGACTTTGCTTGTCCCTTTCAGACGAGCGAACGCAGCAACATCGACAAGGAGGAAGCGGGGGCCTTGGAGCAGTTGTCGGCGCACCTGCTGTCGTCGTTAACACCGCAGGCGCTTGGCAAGGCACACAGTTGCGGCCAGAGTTATGACCGATTAAGGCCGATTGCCCCCGTTCGTCACCGGGCACGGCGCCTGTAACAGCGGTTTGCCACGTGGCGTAGAATCGTTGCCAAATGGCAGGAGCAACAGCATGAAGCCGTCTAGCGAACGTTTGACCACCAAGCCCAAGAAGGGCGCCTCCCAGGCTACCGCAGCTGCAACTCTCGCGGAGGACACGCTCACCACTGCGTATGTGAAGGCCCATCGCGTCCCGGGCAAGAAAGCCGAGAAGGTGAAGATCCTTGTCGGCGGAAAGCGTGAGCGACAAGCCACTGTGTTCGTCGCTTTCGCGGGCTCCAGTGTCATGGCCCACGATGTGGTGATGAAGGGCGTGTCAGGCCGGGCGCTGACCCGCATCTGGGAGAGCACCAGGGGTACCTTGCCCACAGATGCCATCCTCAAGGCCATTGGCGTGAGCGCGCGCACCGCACACCGCATCAAGATCGATCCGGACAAGCCGTTGGATGCGCGCACGACGGACGGGATCTACCGGCTCGAGTCCGTGCGCGCGATGGCCGAAGAGGTGCTAGGCAGCACGGAGGTCGCCAACGAGTGGCTGAAGACCGAGGCGATAGGTCTGGAGTTCAGGAAGCCGATTGACCTGGTGAGCACTTCGCCGGGCGCCGAAGCCATCAAGACCCTGCTGCAGCGAATGAAATACGGGGTCTACGCTTGATCCCACTGCCGGCGTCCCTGGGCGGCACGGGTGCCCTCGCCGGGTGGACGCTCAACGACGCGCGCTATGCCGCCACCTGGAACGCAGGCATCGGCTCGGCCACGTACGGCGGCCGCTGGAACTCCATCGGCAAGCACGTGATCTACGCGGCCCTGGACCCTGCCACCGCCATCCTGGAGGTGGCGGTGCACAAGGGGTTCAAGGTGCTCAACACCCTCGCCCACAACCTCTACTCGTTCACGATCACCGATCCGGGCCAGGTCCGCGTCGTGCAGCCGGGTGTCGTGCCCAATCCGCACTGGCTCCACCCACTCCCGCCGAATAAAGACCAGCAGGAGTTTGGCGACCAGCTGATCGACGCCCACCCGTACGTGCTGCTGCCCAGCGCGGTGAGCGGGCACTCGTGGATCCTGCTCGTCAACGTCACGACGGCGCTGCCGCTAATGACCGATATCCAGTCCGAGCGCTTCGCCCTCGACCCGCGGTTGCGCGCCATGCCTTGACCCAGCAACGGCTTGGCTTCACGGGTCACCACCTCTTGGCACGTAGGAAGTGTCCGGCGAACGGCGATCATTCAAGGTCTGTTTTTGCTGGCGGGCCGACGGTCAAGTTTGTAGGCTCAAGGACTGAAATGGGTTGTCATCAGTCCGTCACGCTCAGACACTGAACGCTGGCTCTGTCGTCGGTAACGACATTCGTCCGCTCCGGCGCAGACTTCTCTTTCGGCCTGAAACCCGGCCGCCCGGTCAACGTGTAGGCGGCCATTCGTCGCCGTAGCCAAGCACCCTCGAAATTTCTTCGGCGCCGCCACAGACTGCGGACTCGACGGTGCGCAGGTGCAACTCGATGCGCGCTGCAGGCCCGCCGATGCTCAGCGCCGCGGCGATGTGACCCTGCATCCCGAAGATCGGCGCGGCGACGGAGACGACGCCGGCCACCGTGCCGCTTTCAACGGTGCTCACACCGCGACGCCGCACCGCCTTCAATCCGGCGATCAGGGCGCGCCGGGACGACACGGTGCCCGGCGTGATGCGCTCGAACCGGATGCCTTCGAGCACGGCTTCGAGATCGGCCTCGGGCAGGTACGCGAGCATGGCCTGTCCCGTTCCGGTGGCGTAGGACGGTTTGCGCGAGCCCAGCTCGACGCTGTAGCGCAACCAGTTGTCGCTCTCCGCCACCGCCACGTACTCGCAGAGCTTGCGGTCGGGCGTGAGCACCGCCAGGAACACCGTTTCACCGCT
>NZ_JANOCG010000598.1:0-24655 GCF_031412075.1 Rhizobacter sp. | reverse complement strand
ATCGAAGGCCTCATCGGCTCGGCACACGACGACACCCTGCGCGGTGATGCCTCGGGCAATGACCTCGTTGGCCAGAGCGGCGATGACATCCTCGACGGCCGCGACGGTAACGACGGCTTGCAAGGTGGCGCCGGCAATGACTTTCTGGATGGCGGCACCGGAATCGACCATCTCGTTGGCGGCATCGGGGCTGACACATTCATATTCAGTACCGCGCCCGACACAGTAAACGTGGATCTGATTGCCGACTTCGAATCTGGAGCCGATCACTTCCAGATCGTCGCCAGCGATAGCTTCCCTGGCATGCCAATCGGCGAACTGGCCTCGAATGCCCTGCACATCGCCGGAGGTGCAGACGTGATGACCCAGGACACTCGAATGGTCTACGAACCATCCACTGGCGCCCTGTATTTCGATGCAGATGGCACAGGAGCGCTGAGCGCCTTCCAACTGGCTGTGCTCCTGAACGCGCCCTCCACCCTTCTGGCTGCCGATTTCACCGTCGCCGCACCTTGATCGGATCGAACGTGATGCACGACCTGTTGCAGTTGCTAAAGCGGCCCTTGGGGCACATTGCCGCGCTCTCGATCGCGCTCAACCTCTTGCTGCTGGCGCCAACGCTGTTCATGATGCAAGTGTTCGACCGCGTCCTGGTCAGCCAGAGCCAGGACACGCTGCTGGTCCTGGCCGTGGGCACTGTCATCGCGCTGGTCATGGTTGTCGCGCTCGACTACCTGCGTAGCCGGCTTCAAGGCGTGGTGGGCAATCTTCTCGGCGATTTGCTTCTCCCGCCAGTGGTGCGCGAAGTTCTTCATCGCAGCACGCGGCTCGGCGGCTCTAGACCACAGGATGCAGTTCGCGACGTGGCGGCGCTGCGCCAGCTCTTTTCTGCCCAGGGATTGCTTGCTCTGTTCGACGCTCCGTGGCTTTTCGTGTATGTCGCGTTGATCGCCTGGATTCATCCACTCCTGGGCCTGACTGCCGGGCTCGCAACCGTGGCGATGGTGGGCCTGGCCTTGCTCAATGACAGGCTGACACGGCGAGATATCGCATCGTTGCAGCAGCAGGCATCGGTGGCCACGAACTACCTCGAACACGCGTTGCGCAGGGCAGAGATCCTGCAATCGCTGGGCATGTCAAACGCCATGCTCGCGCGCTGGATCGACAAGAACGCAGCCATCTCTCAGCTCCAGCACACCACAGCTATCTGTAGCACTGCCATGTCGGCAGCTTCACGAACACTTCGCCACCTGATGCAGATGGGCATGCTTGCGGTGGGTGCGTATCTTGTCATCACCCAACGAGGAACGCCCGGCATCATGATTGCCACGACCGTCTTGATTGGTCGTGCCTTGGCCCCGGTCGAGCAAATCGTGAGCAGTTGGCGTGTCCTTGCAGAGGGACATAACGCATGGAGTCGTCTCTCCAAGCTGTTGGGGTCCTCTGCGGCCAGCCCCACGCCGATGCCTTTGCCCCCACCCGCGGGTGAACTTGTCGCGTCCGGTGTGAGCCTGCGGCTGCCGGGTACTGACCGCTTGCTGTTGAGCAGCGTGTCGCTTGAGCTGCGACCCGGCGAGGCCCTGGCCATCATCGGATCAAGCGCAGCCGGCAAGTCTTCCCTGCTGCGCATGCTGGTGGGGCTTTGGTCACCCTCGGCAGGCGTTGTCAGGCTGGACGGCGCGGACATCTCGCAATGGCCTCGCCAGGAATTGGGCCGTTGGATCGGCTACCTCCCGCAAGACGTGGAACTGTTTGCCGGGTCAGTGGCGGAAAACATTGCGCGACTTGGCGAGGTGGATGCAGAACGCGTCGCGTTCGCGGCCAAGCGCGCGCGAGTGCACGAACTCATCTTGAGTCTCCCCCAAGGCTACGACACCGTTCTCGATGACGGAGGGCACCCCCTCTCCCCGGGGCAACGGCAACGCATTGCGCTGGCGCGCGCCCTGTATGGCGACGTGCGGCTGCTTATCCTCGATGAACCGAACGCCAACCTCGACGGTGCCGGCGAACAGGCACTTGGCGATGCGTTGAGAGATCTCCACGGCGAAGTCACCGTTATTGTGGTCACGCACCGCAGCACCTTGATCCAGCACGTAGACAAAGTCCTCGTCATGGAAGCTGGCCGCGTCCGGCACTATGGGTATCGAGACGAGGTGTTGACCCGGATGCAAAACCCTGCCGGTGTCGTCGTTCCATTACCGCGCGCAACCGCAATGCGGCACACCCCGTCATCTGTTGTGCCTCGCAGCACCAAGTCATCATGATGAACACGGCCGCCATCGAAGCGCAACCGGCGACCACCGCATTGCTGACACCCAGTCTCGGTGAGGCGTATCGCTTGATGCGCTCGGCATGGCTCGTTGTCGCGCTCGGCATGCTCCCGGCGCTGGGCTGGCTTGCCTTCGCGCCGCTGAGCTCCGCCGTGGTGGCGCCAGCGTATGTGAAAGTCGACCTCAATCGGCGTCCGATCCAGCATGCCGAAGGCGGCATCGTTCGCGAAGTCCGCGTCCGCGATGGCCAGCGTGTCGAACAAGGCCAGACCCTGCTGATCCTGGGCGACATCGGGGTCGCGGCTGACGCAAGCCGCCTGGGCTATCGCGTGGCCGCCGAACGCGTCAGCATGGCGCGCCTGGAGGCCGAGGAGGCCATGCGCGACACGATGGTTGTGACTGCCGCCGTGACCACCCTGGCAAAAGGGGATTCACGTATCGCCGAGCTTCTGGCCAAGGAGAAAGCCCTGTTCGGTACGCGGCGAGCTTCGTTGGCGAGCGAGATCGGGCTCCTGCGGGCGCAGCGCGAAAGTGTGAACGCTGAACGCCTCGCGATGAACGCGCAGATAACCAACGCAAGCGAGTCGCTCAAGAAGCAGCGCGACGAGCTCGACGTGAGCCGTCACCTGCAAACAGAAGGTTTCATCTCCGGTGCACGTGTCAGCCAGTTGGAAGGAGCTGTCGCCGACTATGGAGTCAAGCTAGAAGAAAAGCGCGCCGATGCGGCAAGGGCAGATCAACGCGCCACCGAGATTGATTTGCGCATGAAGACCCTTGAAAACGACTACCGCCAGCAGGCCAGCGACCAGCTCAAAATCAGCGCCACCCGTCTTTCAGAAGTTGAGCAGGAACAACGCAAGACCTCCGACGCAGCGAGCCGTCAAGTGATTTCGGCACCGACCTCAGGTGAAATCATGAACCTCAAATTCACGACGCCCGGTACCGTTGTCGCTGCCAGAGAAACCATCGCAGACATCGTTCCATCCAAACCGAATCTTTTGATCGAAGCGTCCATCCAGCCGAGCGACATTACCCGCGTCTGGCTGGATGGCCCGGCATCCATCCGATTCACCGCCTTCAAACCCGGTATCACTCCGCTCGTGAAGGGTCGTGTGGTCTACGTATCGCCCGACAGGTTCGTGGACCTTGCCACCAGGAATGTGAGCTACAACGTCTTGGTTGAGGTGGACGCTGAGTCCTTGGCGAACGCGGGCAATCTGAAACTACAGGCCGGCATGCCCGCAGAGGTCTACATCACCGGCGAGGAACGAACGCCGCTGATATTCCTGCTGGAACCGATCACCGATCTGCTACGGCGCAGCGCTCGAGAAACCTGACACGCCCCAAGCCCCGAGATCCCCTGCTTTTTCACAGGGAAGGCAGATCAGCGGACGATGGTTGCCATCCATCCGTGTAAAACCTGCGCCAGAACACTCGTCCTATGTCGCAGGAGTGACATGCCTCCGGTGGATGGCCCCTCGTATTCCGCGGGTTTGACCTCACGGCGGTGCGAGTGACAATGGGCGTAGTTCCGAGGTTCCGTCCTGCCAGTTGAGTTGGCTTGCAGTTTTCGCGCCTGGTCTGCTCGAACTTCCCTTACCCAAAGCTCTCCCATGACCTACTTCGCCAGTTGTTTCCTAGTTGGCTTGTTCGCCACGCTGTTCATCATGCGATCGTCGATTCGGTATCACCATCTTTCCGCCGACTACGACCTCGATGGCCCGCAAAAGTTTCATGCCCGCCCGGTACCGCGCGTCGGAGGCGCAGGCGTCATGATGGCCATCATCGCGGGGGCCGTGGTGGCTCAGCTGATTGGGTCGACCGATATCAAACGCAGCCTGTGGATCCTGTTGGTGTGCAGCCTGCCTGCGTTCGTCGCCGGGATCGCGGAAGACCTGACCAAGAGCGTGTCGCCGCGCCGGCGCCTGGTCGCAACCGCAATCTCTGCAGCATTGGCCATATGGTTGCTCGACGCAGTGGTCGCAAGAACCGATATCCCCGGACTGGACAACCTCTTGCCATGGGCTCCCCTCGCCTGGCTGTTGACCATCTTCATCATCGCCGGCACCGCCAACGCCATTAACATCATCGACGGCTTCAACGGCCTTGCATCCATGTGCGTGCTGATGATGATCCTGGCTCTGGCCTATGTGGCTTTTCAAGTCGGGGACAGCTTTATCTTCACCGCCTCATTGATCACTGCGGGCGCCGTGTTGGGCTTCTTCGTGTGGAACTTCCCAGCGGGCCTGATCTTCCTGGGGGACGGCGGCGCCTATCTTCTGGGCTTCTTGCTGGGCGAGCTTTGCATCTTGCTGGTCCACCGCAATGCAGCGGTGTCGCCCATGTTTCCCCTGCTGCTTTGCGCTTACCCGGTGTTTGAAACGATCTTCACCATGTACAGGCGCAAATTCGTGCGTGGGGTCGCGACGGGCGCGCCAGACGGTATCCATCTGCATACGCTGATCCACCGACGCTTGGTTCGCTGGACGCTGCAAAGCAACCCTGGGCGGCGCCGTTTGACACGCCGCAACTCGATGACGTCGCCTTACCTCTGGATGCTGTGCCTGATGTCGATCATCCCCAGCGTGCTCTGGTGGAACAGTACTGCGGTCCTGTCGTGGTTCCTGCTGGCCTTCATGGTCGCGTACATCTGGCTGTACTCGCGCATCGTGCGTTTCAAAACGCCCCGCTGGATGGTCTTTCGCCGCACCCGCTGAGCGGCAACGCCGATCAAGCGGTCTTGTACTCGTGCACAAACCGCCGCAGCGCGTGGCGACACTGCACAGGCGACATCGTGCTGTCAACCGTCTGCAGCCATGAGATCAGATCACCCAACCAAACCTCGCTCACGGGATCGCGCAGCTGAGCAATGCGCAAGCGTGGGTGCGCCGACGCCAAGGTCTCGTCAGCGGCCGCCAGCAGTTCTTCATACAGCTTCTCCCCAGGCCGCAAGCCGCTGAACACAATACCGATCTCACCATCGCGGTGGCCCGACAGGCGAATCAGGTCGCGCGCCAGATCAACGATCTTCACCGGCTCGCCCATGTCGAGCACGTAGACCTGCCCGGTCTCGGCCAAGGCTGCCGCCTGCAGCACCAAACGCGCCGCTTCCGAGATAGTCATGAAGTACCGCGTGATTTCTGGGTGAGTGACGGTCACCGGCCCGCCCTTGGCGATCTGCTCCTTGAACTTGGGGATCACGCTGCCGCTGGAGCCGAGCACATTGCCGAAACGCACCGCTGCAAAGGTGGTGCGGTGGCCTTGCGTGGACAGGTGTGACAACAGCATCTCGGCGGCGCGTTTGCTGGCACCCATCACATTGGTCGGATTCACGGCCTTGTCGGTCGAAATCAAAACGAAGCGCTCAGCCCCCGACTGAGCCGCGGCGTTGGCGGCATTCCAAGTGCCCAGCGTATTGTTCTTCAACGCCATCCACGCGTTTTCATCTTCCATCAGCGGCACGTGCTTGTAGGCCGCAGCATGAAAGACCAACTGTGGCCGGTAGGTGTTGCAGGCGTGGCCGATCTGCTCGGGGCTTTTCACGTCGCCGATCAGGCGCACCAGCGGCAGGTGCGGGTGCAGCTCCGACAGTTGCTGCTCGATCTGGTACAGCGCCAGCTCGCTCAGCTCGAACAGCACCATGCGCCCGGGGCCGTAGCGCGCGATCTGGCGGCACAGCTCCGAGCCGATGGAGCCGCCCGACCCGGTGACCAGCACGGTCTTGCCGGAGATGAGTTCGGCAATGCCGGCTTCGTCGAGCACGACGGGCTCGCGGCCCAGCAGGTCTTCGGGTTCGATGTGGCGCACGCGCTCGATGTGGGCGCTGCCATCTTGCAGTTCGCTGGCCGAAGGCACGGTCAGCACAGGCAGGCCGGTTGCCGAGGCGAGCTCGACGGCCCTGCGGCGCTGAGCGGCGGTGGCACCTGGCAAGGCCACGATCACGTGGGTGGCGCCCGCACGAACATCATCGCGTGTCACGTCGGCCAGCGGGCCCATCACCTCCACGCCACCAATGCGCCCACCTTGTTTGGCCGCATCGTCATCGAGCAAGCCCAACACGATCCAACCTTGTTGGTGAATGGTCGAGAGCAGCATCTTGGCGGCCTCGCCGGCGCCCATCACGATGGCGCGGCGCACTTCGGCATCGCCCCCCGTGATGCGCGAGCGAGCATGTTCGTAGACCATGCGGTACGCGATGCGCACCACGCACACGCCCATCAGCGCGATGAAAGGATGCAAGGCCAACACGGCACGCGGCACCTCGGCCAGCCGCGCCATCGACACCACGATGGCGCACAAGGCCCCCGCGCCCAGGCAGGCGACGGTGAGGCGCTTGACCTCGTCAAAACCCGAGAAGCGCCACATGCCGCGTGGGATGCCGCCGATCACGAAGGCCAGCAGGTAGGTCGCTACCACACCCAGCATGACCCACAGGTCGTAGACAGGGCGGGCGCTGATCCAGCGCTCGAAACCCAGGCGGAACAGGTAGGTGATGTTCCAGCACAGCGCGATCACCAGGCCGTCGATCAACAGCGACAGGGGCTGGCGTTTGGGGCGCATCCGCGCCAGAACGCGGTCTAGGCGGTGCCAGACGGTGAGTTCTGCGTTCATCGCCACCACACCAGGCGCACGGTGCGCAAGATCAGCTGCAGGTCAAAACTCAGCGACGCACGATCAACGTACTGCGCCGCGAGCTTCAGCTTGGCCGGCATCACGACGTCGACGTATTCGCGCTCCGGGTCGGCGGCGCGTGCCAGCAGCTCGCCTTCGTCGCGGTATTCGAGCGAGGCCACGTCGGTGATGCCGGGGCGCACGCTGAGCACCTTGTCGCGTAGGCCCGGCGGGTACATCGCCACATAGCGCGACACCTCGGGGCGCGGGCCGACCAAGCTCATCGCACCACGCAACACGTCGATCAATTGCGGCAGCTCGTCGAGCTTGGCGCGGCGCAGAAAGGCTCCGGCGCGCGTGATGCGCGCATCGGCGCCCACCGTGATCTGGGCGCCCGCTGCGCCGTGGGTCATGGTCCTGAACTTGTGGATGCGAAACGGCACACCGTAGCGGCCCATGCGCTCCTGGCGGAAGAACACCGGCCCGGGAGAGTCGAGCTTGATCCACACGGCCACGGCCAGCAGCAATGGCGACAGCAGCACTAGGCTCAGCGCCGACAACACCACATCGATCAAGCGCTTGGCCATCAACAAGGCTCAGGCCAGCGCGGCGCGCACGGCGGAGATGACACGCTTCACGTCGGCGTCGGTCATGCGGGTGTACAGCGGCAGGCTGACCATGCGTTCGTAAGCCTTCTGCGAATGCGGGAAGCCCGCCGGCGACAGCGCATACCGGTCGCGCCAATAGGGCTGCAGGTGCAGCGGGATGTAGTGCACGCTGCAGCCGATGCCGGCAGCGAACAGACGCTCGATGAACGTGTCACGGCTGAGTTGGGCCGCGTCCCCCAGTCGCATTACGTACAAGTGCCAGGCATGCATGTCGCCTGCCGCGGCGAGCGGCGGTGTGATCACCGGCAGGCCGGCAAATGCCGCGTTGAACTGCAACGCAATCTCTTCGCGGCGCTTTTGAAAGGCGCCGAGCCGTTTGAGCTGCTGCAGCCCCAGGGCCGAGGCAATGTCCGTCAGGTTGTACTTGAACCCCGGCGCCACGATCTCGTAGTACCAGCTGGGCACCTTGGCCGTGAAGCGGTCGAAGGCGTCGCGGCTCATGCCGTGCAGACGCATGGTCTTGATGCGTTTGGCCAGCTCGGCATCACGCGTGACGACCATGCCACCTTCGCCGGTGGTGATGGTCTTGTTGGCGTAGAAGCTGAACACGGTCACGTCGGAGTCCAGCGTGCCGATGAGATTGCCGCCGCAGGTGGTGGGCAAGGCGTGTGCCGCGTCTTCCACCACCTTCAGGCCATGCTTCTTCGACAGCGCCAGCAAGGCCGGCATGTCGGCGGCGAGGCCGGCGTAGTGCACGGGCATCACGGCCTTGGTGCGAGGGGTGATGGCCGCTTCAACCGCGTTCACGTCGATGCACAGCGTGGCGGGGTCGATGTCAACCAGCACCACGTCGGCACCCAGGTAGCGCACCACCTCGGCGGTGGCGGTGAAGGTGTGGGTGGTGGTGATGACTTCGTCGCCAGGGCCGATGCCCAGCGCTTCGAGCGCCAGGTGCAGGCCGGCGGTGGCCGAGTTGACGGCCATCGAGTGCAGGCTGGGGTCACCCAGGAAGGCGGTGAAGTCTTCTTCGAAACGCTTGGTCTTGGGGCCTGTGGTGACCCAGCCGGAGCGAAGCGTGTCGACCACTTCGGCGATTTCTTCTTCGCCGATGTCGGGCAGGGCGAAGGGCAGGAAGGGCTTTGTCATGTCTTGGCACCCGTTTCCCACGGGTTGATCAGGCTCAGGCCCGGCAGATGGGCAAAGTCTTTGGTGTTGCGGGTGACCAGAGGCAGGCTGTAGTGGCTGGCGATGGCGGCAATCTGGGCGTCTTCCACCGAGATAGGTTTGCCGCTGCGGCTGCGTTGGGCCACGATGGCCGCGTAACCCGGCGCAATCTTGTCGTCGAACGCGAGGATCGAACCCTTGAATTCTTGCTCAAACATGGCCTGTGCCACGCCCGCGAGGGCACTGCGCTTCTTGCCCGGGGGCAGCAATGCAATGCCAAGCAGGATCTCGGCCTGGGTGATGGCGCTGATGACATAACGGGGCTGCGGCTGCAGTGCAGAAAACCAGGCCAGCACAAGCGGCTCGGGCCGTGGCCGCATCAGCTCGGACAGCACGTTCGTGTCCAGCAGGACGCGCGTCACAGTCACCGGTTTCCCCATTTCGGCGGTAACCGGGCGACCTGCCGGCTCGGGATGGGCAGCGCCTCCACCGTGCTGGCGGCAAAACGCCGCCGGATTCGCTCGGCAAAGGGTTCGTCGTGCGCAAGCCCCAGAACGGCTTGCTCAAGGATGTCGCGCGCCTGCTGCTCCATCGAGACACCGCGACGCGCCGCCAACACACGCAACTCTGCTTTCACGCGCTCGTCCATGCTGCGAATCATCAAGCTGGCCACATCAAGCTCTCATTTGGGTGAAGACGCCTGCATTGTAGGCAATGTATGCATTGCTATCAAATGTGATGGATCGGCTTGCCAACCCATGCCAGCACATGCGTGCGCAGCAGAGGAAGAGCGTTGGCCACGGCGTACAAGCCCGGGTGAATCGGCACTACCGCCCGTGCGATCGGCGGCGCAAGCGTGATGCGCGTCGCGTGCAGGCGCGCCTGCGGAAAGAGTGCGCGAACACGCGCAAGCGGCACGCCGCGCACATCGGGGTTGCGCGGGTTGTTGAAGGTGAAGTCGTACCAGAGCACACCGCCGCCGGGTTTGACGGCGGCCCACATGGCGTCGGCCAGGCGCTGCTGAAAGGCATCATCCAGCAGCGACGAGAACACGGTGGACTGCAGCACGATGTCGACGCTTGCAGCGGGGGGCGTCAGCAACAGCGCATCACCTTGCGCCAGCTGCACTGCGGCGGGCAGGCGCTCTCGTGCGGCGGCGTGGCGCTCGGGCAGCAGCTCCACGCCCGACAGGTTCTGGGGCGC
The DNA here is from genome assembly GCF_031412075.1 of Rhizobacter sp. Taxonomy (GTDB): domain Bacteria; phylum Pseudomonadota; class Gammaproteobacteria; order Burkholderiales; family Burkholderiaceae_C; genus Rhizobacter. The sequence continues at coordinate 14,799 of NZ_JANOCG010000598.1, read as the reverse complement.
AAACCCCATCAGCAGCAGCTCGACCAAGTTGCTGCCGGTGCCGCTGCCCACCTCATGCAGCTTCAACTGCGACAGGTCGCTCCAGCCCAAACGCCTGAACAGCGCCAGCAACGCGCGCTGCCTCTCTTGCATCGCCAGCAACGCGGCCGGGTTGAGCAGGCTGTAGCGCGGGTCGTGTGGCGCACGCCGCGCATAACGCTCGCGAACGGACTGAATCTCTGGGGTGGAGGGGTCGTGCATCGCCGTCACCTCGTGAGCTTGGCAAACCGCTCGCGGCCGCCGCCGCCACGCAGTGCGTCCCACCAGCCGATGAGCGAGCCGATGCCGTAGCCGAAGTGATAAGCGACGATCACATCGGGGACGCGCCAGAGCACAGGCCACGCCAGTGGCTTCGACCGGGCCACGGCGATTGTCATGGCCAACACGCCCAGGGCATAGGCGGCGACGAGTGCCACCAGCGTCCACGTGACAACCGGCAGCAGCAACGCGAAGATGCCGAGCATGAGCACAAACACTCCAGGCACCAGGTGCCGCACCGATGCCGCCTGCCCGTGCTTCTTCATCACGAACGGCTTCCAGTAGCCGTATTGCAGGTACTGCCGAAACACCTGCGACAGCGTGGCGCGAGGCCGGTAGACGCTCTTGATGCGCGATGACTGCCAGACCCGCCCACCGCCGCGTGTGATGCGCAGGTTGTGTTCATCGTCCTGGTTGCGCACGAGCTGTTCGTCGAAGCCGCCGAAGCGCTCGAAGCTGGCACGCGGCCAGGCCCCGAGGTAGACCGTGTCGACCCAGCCGTTGTGGTCGAGCTGGCGAGACAAGGCGCCACCCGCCACCCAGCGCGACTGGAAGGCCGCTGCCACCGCATGCTGCATCGGCCCGGCGTTGGCATCGGGGACGGCGCGCCAGGGGCCGCCCACGTTGTCGGCGCCGGTCTCGGCGAGTGCGGCGAGGCACTGCGCCACGTAGTCGTCGGCGTATTCGCTGTGCACATCCATGCGCACGATGGCCTCGCCGGTGGCGAGTTGCAAAGCGGCGTTGAGGCCGGTCGAGACGATGCGCGCCGGGTTGTCGATCCACACCAACCTCGGCTCGCACGCAGCAAAAGTTTGCAGCAGCTCGCGCGTGCCGTCGTCGCTCTGCCCGTCGGCCACCACCAGTTGCAGCTGCCAACCCGGCGGCAGCTGCTGGCGCATCACGCCCGCGCAAAAATTGTCGATGTAGCGCCGCTCGTTGCGGCACGGCACGATCACCGATACCTGCCTGATGTTCATGCGGACGCTGCCCCATAAGCGCTGGCCACTGCCACCTCGCGCACCAGCGCGGCCCAGCGCCGCTCGTGCTGCTGCGGGCTGAACAGCTCGCGGTTGCGGGCGATGGCGGCGTGGCCCATCTGCGCGCGCAGGGCGGGCGACAAGAGCAGCTCGATGATTGCCGCGGCCAATGCATTCACGTCGCCTGGCGGCACCAGCCGGCCCGTCTGTGGCGTGAGGATTTCGCGGGGCCCGGTGGGGCAGTCGAAGGCGGCTGCCGGCACGCCCAGCGACTGCGCTTCCAGCAGCGCGATCGGCATGCCTTCATAACGCGACGACAGCACGAACAGCGCCGCCTCCCGGTAGTGGCGCTCGATGTCGGCGGTGGGGGCCAACCACTCCACCCGACCCGCCACGCCCAGCGACTGTGCCAAACGCTCATGCTCGCCGCGCAAAGGGCCGTCGCCGACGACGCGCAGCCGCACCAGCGGCACACGCGCCGCCACCAGCACCCAGGCCTTGAGCAGCAGATCAAAGCCCTTCTGCGCCACATGCCGGCCAACCGCCAGCACGAGGGTGTTGTCGGGCAGCGCCGGCGCGTCGGCGCGCAGGCTGGCGGCGTTGTAGATCACGTGGGTGCGTGCGTTGAGCGTGCGAAAGCGCGGCGCATCGGCCTCGGTCAGGCTGACCACTGCGCCGACCTTCGGGTAAAGCCAGCGCCGCAGTCGCTGCCACAAGCCCGAGCGCGCGCTGAAGTGGTTGTGGTCGCAGCAAATGGTGCGAGTGGCATACCCCCGGTCGAGCGCGAGCACCGAGCAGGCGGTGGTCAAGCCGTTGAGCAGCACCACGTCGGGTTGGTAGTTGCTCGTCAAGCGCGACAAGGCCTGGCCGATGCGCCATTGCGTGCGCAGCAGGCCCCAAGCGCGGCCAAGGCGCGAGCCGGCCTCGCCGGTGTCGCTGAACAAGCGGCCTTCCACGCCCGTGAGCACGCGCACGCCCGAGTCGAGCGGGTAGCGCACGCTGGCGCGGCGGGTCGACACACTGCCCACCGCCACCTCCATGCCCTCGCGCACGAGGTCGTTGGCCAGCGCGCAGACGAATCGCTCCACGCCACCCGCGATGTCGAGGCGGTCACACAACAAGAGCACGCGGATCGGGCGTTTCATCACGCCCTTTCCTGGAGGGGAGCAGGCCTCCGCCCCACTCCGTTCGGGCTGAGCCTGTCGAAGCCAGCGCAGTGCACCGCGCACCCTTCGACAGGCTCAGGGCGAACGGAGATGAGGGTGGGGTTCAGGTAGGTCACGAATCAGCTCTATGCCGGAGGAGCGCATGCACGTCGACACGCTGGTAGTCGGGCGCGGGCAGGTTGAGAGCGCTGCGCTGCACAGCACGCAGGCGCTCGCGGCCGGCGCGCAGGGTGTCGATCCAGCCCCATTGGGCGAAGCGCCGCACCAGCGCCTGCCGCGCGCTGGGTGTCGGTGCGTTGGCGGCGGCCGATGGCCCTTGCACCCATTCGGCCTGCGCATAGTCCGACTGCTGCGGCGCGGGCAACGGCCCCACCTCGCGCAGCTTGCGTGCGATCACCAGCATGTAGACCTCGTGGCTGTTGCACAGGTTGACGCGCCGTTTCACGTCCATCGGGTTGGCCACCTTCCACCAGTGCAGGCGGTCGCCCTTCATCGCAAACCACAGGCCGCGCAGCTCGAAGCCGTTTTGTGCCTGGTAGAGGTTGAAGAAAAGCTCGGGCGAGAATTGGTAGAAGCCGTGGCCCGACAGGTTGTTGGCCGGCAGCGAGTGGAAGATGTGGCCGCCCACGCGGCACAGGTCGACGCAGTTGCGCCAGGCCGCGGGAAAGTTGAAGACATGCTCCAGACAGCCGAAGTCGAGCACCGCATCAAAGTGGCCGCGCTGCGGGCCGTCAGCAGGCCACGGCAGGTTCATGTCATGGAGGTGGGTCGCGTTTTCGTAGGCCGAGGCGTCCACCGACTCGGCCACACCGGCCTGCAACCACTGCTGCATCAAGGGCTCGAAGTAGCGTGGTTGGCCCGGTGCCAGCGCGGGTTCATTCAGCACCGGCAGGCCACGCAGACGGCGGTGTGCTTCCAGCTCGAAGGGCTCGATGAAAAGCGCCTGCCGGCCGATCGCCAGCGTGCGCTCGAAGCTCACACCCAGGTCTTGCGCATGGGCCAGCAGGTTGAGGTTGTGGATGTCGATGCCCACCCGGTGTTCCTTAGGTTCGGCGGCGGGTGAGCAGCATGCCGCCCACCGCCACCACGATCACGATCAACTCGACGCCCAGCGCCACCCAGGCCAGGCCACTGGCGCCCGCCGCACCACCCCAGGTGGCCGCGCCGATCACACCCGCGATCCCACCCACGACCACGCAGGCGCGGTAGGCGGTGTCGTAGCGGCCACTGCCGAGCATCCAGTAGCCGATGAACTTCCAGCCCAGCAGCAGCGGCAACAGCCCCCCCAGGATCAGCATCGCGGCACGCAGCTTGGGCAAGTCGATGCCACCCGCATTGGGCAGCACCAGTGGTTCGATCGCCTGCCACATCAGCACGCCCAGCGCGAACAGGAGCGCACCCACGAGCACACCGCCCACGCTCCACGCCGCCGCATACCGCAACGCCGCTGCCGCGCTGGTCTTGAACAAGGTGACGATGCGCGGGTAGACCACCGCGAACACTGGCTCGGCGGCATTGAGCACGGCGCGCACAAAACGGTCGGCCATGAAATAGGTGCCGAGGTCGGCCTTGCTCATTTGCAGCGATGCAGCGGCGGGGAGTGCAAACGAATACGCCGCACCGGCGATGGAGACCGGCATCATGGTCCAACCCAGGCGCAGCCCCTCGCCCATCACGGGCCTTGACCACAGGGCTTGAGTGCGCGTTTCGGCCAGGTCACCACGCAACCAGCGCCAGCCCAACCACGCCAGCAGCGTAGAGGCTGCGAGTTGCATCAGCAGATAGCTCAACACGCTGTGTGCAAACGCCCAGCAGGCTGCGATCAACACCGCATACACGACCAGCTCGACGCGCGCCCAGCGGTTGAGCTGCTGCGTGGCCTGCAGGTACCAGGTGGCCGGCCAGCCAAAGACACAGGCAAGCGCGGCGACGGTGAGCGTGTCCACCACCGTGTGACCAGCCTGCCCCGCCACCTGCACCGCGAGCACCGACAACAACACCGCCGGCACGCACAACACACAACGCGCCGTGAACACTTGCTGCGCGATCTGCCAGCGGCGTGGGGCGTCAGCGGTGACTGCCAGGCGCGTGGCGGCGGCCAGAAAGCCGCCTTCCACCACCATCGACAACAAGCTGGCCCACACCAGCACGAAGCTCAGGCGACCGAACTCCTGCGCGCCCAGGCGCGAAGCCATCAACGGCAACACCAGCAACGGCAGCAGCAGGCGCACCGCGGCTGCGGCGTACACCGCGGGCAGCGAGTGCAGAAGCCGCGGCGCTGCCGTCATCGTTTGACCACGAGCCGCGCGGTGTAGTCCACGCGGTGCAGGAACACCGGCTCGGCGCTGGTCGCAAAGTACTCGTCGACCGCCTGCTTCGCACCTTGCCAATGGCCGTAGTCGTCGATGATCAAGAGACCGTTGCGCGACAGCAGCGGGTAAAGGTGCTTGAGCTCGTGGCGGGTCGATTCGTACCAATCGGTGTCCAGGCGCAGCAGGGCAATCTGCGTGGGCAAGGTGCCGGGGATGGTGTCTTCGACCTTGCCCTTGACGTAGTGGATGCGCTCCGCCGGGTAACCGGTGGATGCGAGGTTGGCCTGCACGTCTTCGAAACTCGCCACCGCCCACAGCGCGTGGTCGCGGCTCGTGCGCTCCAGCTGGGTTTGCGCCGACTCGCCACTCAAGGCCTTGTCGGCCTCGGTGGGCTCACTCATGCCTTCGAACGTGTCGTAGAGGTAGAGATGCCGCGAGGTGTCGCCACGCGCCATCAGCGCCAGCGCCACCGCCATCATGCTGCCGCCGCGCCACACGCCGCACTCGACGATGTCACCGGCAATGCGGTGTTTGACGATGTGGTCCACCGCACCCAGCAGGCTGGCGCGGCGCTCCAGGCTGGTCATGGTGAAGGGGTCGACACGGGCCACGATCTCGCGGTCGGCAGGTGACAGGTCGGCCAGCGCCTCGGCTTGGCGGTCGGCCGTGCGGCCCAGTTCCCAGCCGGCGCTGGCGAGCGCGGCCTTGACGATTTTTTTCATGCGTGAATGAGTTGCACAGCCCTGTGTCGGCCGGTCTGCAATTGTCGCACCCGGTTGGCGGCCTACCGGTTGCGGTAGGCCTGGCCGGACTCGGTAAGCAGACGATCCCAACGCAAGGCCTGCTGGGCGCGGCCGAAGGCTTCGGCCACCGCGACCCGGTGGGCAACGAGAAACGCCAGGCACTCCTCGACCGAGGCCGCGCTGCGATCCTTCAGCAACAGGCCTTCGAGGCTGTGCTGGCGCATGAAGGCTCCCAGGTCACCGACGTCGCTGCAGATGAACAGCCGGCCGTGGTTGAGCAGCGCGTACATGGCCCCCGACTGCGAGGCCTGCTGGTAGGGCAGCAGGAACACTGCGTCCTGGGCCAGCAGGCCGAGCAGTTGTGCCGGGTCCAGGTACTCGTCGTGTATGGCGACTCCCTGGTCAGCCAACTCCTGGCGCAGGCCCTGTAGTTCAGTCGCCCAGGCGCCGTAGATGGCGAGCGACAGGCCGCGCTGGCGAATCGCTTCGGACTGCGCCAGCTCGCCGAACAACTCGACGCCCTTGTAGGGCTTGACCGTGCTCCAGAACACCAGTGAGCGCAACGACGCCTGGGCGGTGTAGGGCACCACACCCGCCTGCGGCAACACTGGCAGTAGCCCGTGCTGCAACACGCTGGCTTTGGCGCGAAAGGTGTCGCCATAACGGCGCATGAAGTCATCGCGCGTGGATTCGCTGACGAACACCAGCGCCCTTGCCAGACGCGCCAGGCGCAGCGTCGGCCGGTGCCGAGGTTCTGTAAAACCATGCGGCACCGCGTTGTGCACGGTGAAAACGAACTTGCGGCGCAGCAGCCCGAACACCAGCCATTCGGCCGGCCAGAAGCCGCTGAACTGCAGGTTGATGGTGGCGTAGCGGCGCGCATGCCACAGCAGCGTGGCCAGCTGCATCACATAAGCAACAGCCCCTCGCCAGCGGCTGGTCACGCTGCCGGAGATCGCCCGCGCCCGCACCACCACCCCCGGCAGGCTGTACATGGCTTCGAGAAACTCACCGTTGTAACGGGTGGTCGAGCCGTAGAAGTCGACCCCTCGCCCGCTCTCGGCCAGGGCTTTCACGAGCTGAAAGTCGTAGGGCAGGATGAACGAGCCCGGGTCGACGATGGCGATGCGATCGGTCAAGACGGTGTGTTCAGTGGGCCAACCAGAAGCGGCGCTTCAAGCGGTAGGCCGGCTGGCAACCCCGCTCGCCGATGTCTTGCGCCGGGTTGCCACCGACCATGCGGCCGGGGGGCACGCTCTTGGTGACCACCGCGCCAGCCATCACCACCGAACCCGCGCCCAGGTGCACGCCGGGCATGACCATCGCACCGGCAAACACCACGGCGTGGTCGTCGATCTGCACCGCAGCGCCCTTGGTCGAGAAGCCTGCATCGTGCGGGTCGTGGCCCATGGTGTAGATGCGCACGTCGTGGGCGATCGAGACCTGGCGGCCGATCGTGATGCCACCCCGGTTGTCGAGGTAGACACCACGGTTGACGAGCGAGCCTTCGCCCACGCTCAAGCGGCCGACGTGAAAGAAGCGGATGCCACCCTGCAGCGTGGCACTGCGGGCTATATCGAAACGGCACAACTTGTAGAGCACAGGCCGCAGCCAGAAGGGCAGCCAACCATGCAGTGTGTTGATCAGCGCCAAGGCGATGAAATAGAGCTGATCGACCGTGTGTCTCATGGGGCGCCGATTCTAGGTGCCTGCCACCTACAATTCGCCTTTCGCCTCTCAAGACAAGACCGCCCGCCATGGAACAAGACGACAACCAGCTCATCGCCGAACGCCGTGAAAAGCTCGCCGCGATCCGCAAACAAGGCGTGGCCTTTCCCAACGACTTCAAGCCCAAGGACCACGCGGCCGAGCTGAGCCGTAAACATGGTGCGCTGGAGAACGAAGCGCTGGAGCCGCTGGGCATTCAGGTCAGCGTCGCCGGCCGAATGATGCTCAAGCGCGTCATGGGCAAGGCCAGTTTTGCGACGATGCAAGACGCCACCGGCCGCATTCAGCTTTTCGTCACCAAAGACGCGCTCGGCGAAGAGGTCTACAACGCCTTCAAGCATTGGGATCTGGGTGACATCCTGGGCGCCGTCGGCACGCTCTTCAAAACCAAGACCGGCGAGCTCTCCGTGCGAGTGACCACGCTGCGCCTGCTGACCAAGAGCCTGCGCCCCCTGCCCGGCGATTTTTACGGCATGGCCGACCAAGAGCAAAAGTACAGGCAGCGCTACGTCGACCTGATCACCGACGAAACCGCCCGCACCCGCTTCGCCGCCCGCAGCAAGGCCATCAGCTCGATCCGCCAGTTCATGGTGGAGCACCACTTCATGGAAGTGGAAACGCCGATGCTGCACCCCATTCCCGGTGGCGCCAATGCCAAGCCCTTCGTCACGCATCACAACGCGCTGGACCAAGACATGTTCCTGCGCATCGCGCCCGAGCTGTACCTGAAGCGCCTGATCGTGGGCGGCTTCGAGCGGGTGTTCGAGATCAACCGCAGCTTCCGCAACGAAGGCATCTCGGTTCGGCACAACCCCGAATTCACGATGATGGAGTTCTACGCGGCCTACTGGAACCACCACGACCTGATGGACTACACCGAGCAGGTGCTGCGCCACGCCGCCCGCCAGGCCACCGGCTCGGCGGTGCTCACCTACGGCGGCAAGACAGTCGACCTCGACAAGCCCTTCACCCGCCTCACCGTGCGTGATTCGCTGGTGGCGCACGCCGGGCTGAGCGTCGACGAAGCCGGTGATGCGCAGGTGCTGCGCGACAAGCTCAAGCACCTGGGCGAAGAAGCACCCGCACACTGGAAGCTGCCCGAGCTGCAATTTGGCCTGTTCGAGGCCGCGGTCGAAGACAAGCTCTGGGAGCCGACCTTCATCATCGACTACCCGGTCGAGGTGTCGCCGCTGGCTCGCGCGTCAGACGCCAACCCGGCCATCACCGAACGTTTCGAGCTCTTCATCACCGGTCGCGAATACGCCAACGGCTTCTCCGAGCTGAACGACGCTGAAGACCAGGCCGCACGTTTCCTGGCGCAAGCCGCCAACAAGGAGGCCGGCGACGAAGAGGCGATGTACTACGACGCCGATTTCATCCGCGCGCTCGAATACGGCATGCCACCCACTGGCGGCTGTGGCATCGGCCTGGACCGGCTGATGATGCTCATCACCGACAGCCCGAGCATCCGCGATGTGATCCTGTTCCCCTCACTGCGCAAGGAAAGCTGACATGGCCACGCGGCTCGCATCTCTCCCCGAGATCGAAGCCGCGGTGTGGCGTGAGCTGACTGCCGCCGCCACCGACAAGCAACACCCCTGGCGCACCCCGGTGCTGGCCACCACCGATGGCGAGGTGGCCGACGCTCGCACGGTGGTGATGCGCGAAGTGAGCGCCGACCAGAAGCTCATCACCATCTTCACCGACCAGCGCAGCGCCAAGGTGGCGCAGTTGGGCGCCCACCCGGTGGGCACCTTGGTGATGTGGTCGCACAGCCTGGGCTGGCAGCTCAGGTGCCGGGTTCAGCTGACGCTGGAAACCGCGGGCCTGGCCGTCTCGTCGCGCTGGGCGCGCATCAAGCTCTCACCGGCCGCACAAGACTACCTGTCGCCCCTGCCCCCCGGGGCCAAGCTGCCCGGTGATCCCACGCCCGACGGGCAAAACCGTGGGGCCTTGCCCTATTTCGCGGTCATGGAAGCCCAGGTGCTGAGTGTGGACTGGCTGGAATTGCACGCCGATGGCCACCGGCGCGCCTTGTTCAGCGGCGAAGAAGCGCGTTGGCTTCAGCCCTGAACGGCTTCCTCACTCTTCACTGATGAGTTCGACCACCGGCTTCGCGGTGCCGCCCGCCACGCCGAAGATGTGCGCGTAGATGTAGACGTTGATGTAGAACAGCAGGAACACCATCGCGATGCGAAACACCTTGACGGCCAGGCGGCGCCAGTCCGAGTTGTCCAGCGCGATGAAGAGGCCCCAGCAAGCAGCGCTGGCGGCGATCAGCAAGCCGGCGAGGCCGAGCACTATCCAGGTGAAGATGACCATGCGTTCGGGGGGTTGACGAGGGCCGAACGTTAACACCGGTCAGGCCCGGCCTGTCGGCAAGCCCAAACTCACGGCCCGCCCGCCACTACCAGGCCGGTGCGAGCTCGGCCAGGCCTGCAGGTGCGAGGCGTTCGTCTTCGAAGGTCACGATGTCGTAAGCGGTCTCATCGGCCAGCACCGCGCGCAGCAGCTTGTTGTTGAGCGCATGGCCTGACTTGAAGCCCACGTAGGCGGCGATCAGCGGGTGGCCGAGCACGTGCATGTCGCCAATGGCGTCGAGGATCTTGTGTTTGACGAACTCGTCGTCGTAGCGCAGGCCGTCGCTGTTGAGCACGCGGTAATCGTCGACCACGATCACGTTGTCCATGCTGCCGCCGAGGCCCAGGCCGCGCGAGCGCATCATTTCCACGTCTTTGGTGAAGCCGAAGGTGCGAGCGCGGGCGATGTCACGCTTGTACTGGCCTGAGCCCATGTCGAAGCTCACCTGCTGGCCGGTCTGGTTGACGGCCGGGTGGTTGAAGTCGATCTCGAAGCTGAGCTTGTAGCCGTCATAAGGCTCCAGGCGCGCCCACTTCAGCGTGGGGCCGTCGCCCTCGCGCACTTCCACCGGCTTCTTGATGCGCAAGAAGCGCTTGGGCGCCTTTTGCACCTCGATGCCCGCGCTTTGCAGCAGAAACACGAACGACGCTGCCGAGCCGTCGAGGATGGGCACCTCTTCGTTGGTGATGTCGATCACCAGGTTGTCGATGCCGAGACCCGCGCAGGCCGACAGCAGGTGCTCGATGGTGTTGACCTTCGGCGCGCCCACTTCGCCGCCTGGCGAAATGGTGGTGGCCATGCGGGTGTCGCAGACCGCTTTCACATTGACCGGGATGTCGACCGGCGCCGGCAGGTCGACTCGGCGAAACATGATGCCGGTGTCAGCCGCCGCCGGGCGCAGCGTCAGCTCGACCCGCTGACCGCCGTGCACACCCACACCCACCGCGCGGGTGATCGACTTGAGGGTGCGTTGGGCAAGCATCGGCATGAGTTTATTCGGCGTGCTTCAGTCGGTGCGATACAGGGGCAATGCCTCCGTCCCGTTCGGGCTGAGCCTGTCGAAGCCCCTTCCTGAGCCTGTCGGAGGAAGGCGCCTTGGCACCAACCCTTCGACACGGGGCCTTCGACAAGCTCAGTCCCCTGCTCAGGGCGAACGGAGGCGGGTGCTCAGTCCGCCTGCTTGCGAAGGAAAGCGGGGATCTCGATCTCATCCATCCCGTTGCTGGCAAGAGCATCCACCTTCGCGGCCGCCGTGCGCCCATTGCGCCACACGCTAGGCACCGTCATGTTGGTGTAGTCGTGCCCGCTTGGGCCGCTGTGCACCGGCTGGGTCAGCACCGGGATGTTGTCGGTGCCGGTGCGCTGCGCCATCGCGCTGTGCACCACCGTCATCGGACCTGCTGCTGGCGCTTCACCGGCGACAGGCCGGTGGCGATCACCGTCACGCGCAGTTGGTCGCCCAGGCTTTCGTCGTAGGCCGTGCCGTAGATCACGTGCGCGTCATCGGCCGCATAACGGCGGATGCAGTTCATCGCGTTGCGGCTCTCGCTCAGCTTGAAGGTGCTGCGCCCCGCGGCAATCAGCACCAGCACGCCACGCGCGCCAGAGAGGTCGATGCCTTCCAGCAGCGGGCAGGCCACCGCACCTTCGGCCGCCTTGGTCGCGCGGTCGGGGCCGCTCGCAATGGCGGTGCCCATCATCGCCTTGCCGGGCTCGCTCATCACCGTCTTCACGTCTTCGAAGTCGACGTTCACGAGACCGGGGATGTGGATGATGTCGCTGATGCCGCCGACGGCGTTTTTCAGCACGTCGTTGGCGTGTGCGAAGGCCTGGTCTTGCGTCACGTCGTCGCCCAGCACGTCGAGCAGCTTGTCGTTCAAGATCACGATCAGCGAGTCGACATTGGCTTCGAGCTCGGCCAGGCCAGCGTCGGCCGCCTTCATGCGGCGGTTGCCTTCAAAGTCGAACGGCTTGGTGACCACGCCCACGGTCAGGATGCCCATCTCCTTGGCCACACGCGCGATCACCGGCGCGGCGCCGGTGCCCGTGCCACCGCCCATGCCGGCGGTGATGAAGAGCATGTTCGATCCCTTGATGGATTCGCGGATGCGGTCCACCGCTTCTTCAGCCGCAGCGCGCCCGGCTTCCGGCTTGGCGCCAGCGCCGAGGCCCGTGCTGCCGAGCTGGATGAGGTGGTGCGCGCTTGAGCGGTTGAGCGCCTGTGCGTCGGTGTTGGCGCAGACGAACTCCACACCTTGCACGCCTTGCGCAATCATGTGGTCGACCGCGTTGCCGCCGCCGCCGCCCACGCCGATCACCTTGATCTGGGTGCCGAGGTCAAATTCTTCGATCATTTCGATGGCCATGTTGGACTCCAATCCTGTTTGCAGTTGCCGTTTGTTGATACGTTTTGGTTTTTTGCGTGTGTCGTCGAGAGCCAGGTGGATCGTGGCCCGCGTGCGGTGGCTTGCAGAGAAGGTCGAGCGTTGCTTTTGTTGTCATGGTGGCGAACTCCCTGTTCTAAAAATTGCCGAGGAACCAGTCTTTGGCCCGGCCGAACCATGTCTTGACCGACCCCGCCTGCTGCGCGGCCTTGATGCCGCGCGCACGCCCGAGCCGCGCTTCTTCCAGCAGACCCATCACCGTCGCCGAGCGGGGGTTGGCCACCATGTCGTGCAGCGAGCCGTGGTAGGTGGGGATGCCTTTGCGCACCGGTTTGAGGAAGATGTCTTCACCCAGCTCCACCATGCCCGGCATCACTGCCGCGCCGCCGGTGAGCACGATGCCGCTGCTGAGCAGCTCTTCGTAGCCGCTGTCGCGAATGACCTGGTGCACGAGCGAGAAGATCTCTTCCACCCGCGGCTCGATCACACCGGCCAGCGCCTGGCGGCTCAGCATGCGCGGTGCGCGGTCGCCCAGGCCCGGCACCTCGAGCTGCTCGCTCGGGTCGGCCAGCAACTGCTTGGCCACGCCATATTCGACCTTGATCTCTTCCGCGTCTTTGGTCGGTGTGCGCAGCGCCATCGCGATGTCGCTGGTGATCAGGTCACCGGCAATCGGGATCACCGCGGTGTGGCGGATCGCGCCGTCGGTGAAGATCGCCACGTCGGTGGTGCCGGCGCCGATGTCGACCAGCGCCACGCCTAAATCCTTCTCGTCGGCAGTCAGCACCGCATGGCTGGAGGCGCTGGGGTTGAGCACCAGCTGATCCACTTCGAGCCCGCAGCGGCGCACGCACTTGATGATGTTTTCGGCCGCACTCTGCGCGCCGGTCACGATGTGCACCTTCACCTCGAGCCGCCCGCCGCTCATGCCGATGGGCTCCTTCACCTCGTGCCCGTCGATCACGAACTCTTGCGGCTCGACCAGCAGCAAGCGCTGGTCGTTCGGGATGTTGATCGCCTTGGCCGTCTCGACGACGCGGGTCACGTCAACCGGCGTCACTTCCTTGTCGCGCACGATCACCATGCCGGTGCTGTTCTGGCCACGGATGTGGCTGCCGGTGATGCCGGTGTAGACACGCGTGATCTTGCAGTCGGCCATCATCTCGGCCTCTTTCAGCGCCTGCTGGATGCTTTGCACCGTGGCGTCGATGTTGACCACCACGCCGCGCTTCAAGCCGTGCGCCGCTGCGATGCCCAGGCCGGCCACCCGCAGCTCGCCATCGGGCAGCACCTCGGCCACCACCGCCATCACTTTGGCGGTGCCGATGTCCAGGCCCACCACCAGATCCTTGTATTCCTTGGCCATTCCGTTCCTCAGTTCTTCTTGCCCGGTGCCGCAGGCACCGTGGTCGTGATGCCTTTGAGGCGCAAGGCGTAACCCTCGTTGTGGCGCAGGTCGGCGTAGACCAGCGGGCGCTGGTACCGCGCAATCACCTGCGACACGGTGGCGACAAAGCGCTCGCTGCGCGCCACCACCTCGGTCTCGTTGCCACGGCCCAGCTCGATCTCGGCGCCGCTGTCGAACTCGGCGCGCCACGAGCCCCGGCCGCTCATGGCCAGCGTGTCGATGTCCATCTCCAGCCGTTGAAACACCGGCACCAGTTGGTGGTACATCGCCAGCACCTCGGCCGAGCTGCCATCGGGCCCCTGCAAGGTGGGCAGGCTTTCGTCTTCCACATCACCGAGGTTGGCCTGGAACACTTCGCCTTGCTGGTTGACGAGCTGGTCTTCGCCCTCTTTCGTGGCCCACAGCGCCGCCGCGCGGTGCTCTTCGAGCTTGACGGCCAGCCGGTTCGGCCACACACGCTGCACGATGGCCTGGCGCACCCAGGGCACGGCTTCAAAGGCCCTCTGGCCACGCGACAGATCGAGCGTGAAGTAGTTGCCGGCCAGCTGCGGCAAGGCATTGGCGCGAATGGTCGAGACGCTGTTGCGCGTGACCTCACCCTCCACCTTGACGACGCGGATGTTGAACACCGGCTGGCGGATCAACCACAACAACGCCAACACCACCATCAACAACGCGCCCAGCACGAACAGCGCCGACGAGGTGATGTTGAGCAGGCGCACCTCGGCCGGCATGGCGGGTGCCATGGGGTTTCGGAGGGCGGCTTGCACGCGCATGGGTCGTCAGGCTTTCTTCGCGGCCGGTGTGTCGAGTGCGGCACTGGCGAGCAGGTGCAGGCACAGTTGTTCGTAAGGCATGCCCGCCGATGCGGCCGACTTGGGCACCAGCGAGTGCGAGGTCATGCCGGGCGAGGTGTTCATCTCCAACAGGTACGCCTTGCGGTCGGTCTTACGGATCATCAGATCAGCGCGGCCCCAACCACGGCAACCCAACGAGCGATAGGCTGCGACCACCACACGCTGGATCTCGCGCTCCTCGGCCTCGGGCAAACCACTCGGGACGTGGTACTGAACCACGTCGGTGAAGTACTTGTTCTGGTAGTCGTAGGCGCCTTCGGGCGCGGCGATGCGCACCACCGGCAAGGCGACGGCATTCACGCCCTCGCCCAACACCGGGCAGGTGACTTCTTCACCCTCGATGAACTCTTCGCACAGCACTTCGGCGTCGTACTTCGCGGCCAGCGCCACGGCCTCGGCCATGTCGGAGTAGCCCTGCACCTTGCTCACACCGATCGACGACCCTTCGTGCGGTGGCTTCACGATCAGCGGCAGGCCGATCTCATCGGGCACAGCACGCAGGTCTTCGCGGCTCTGCTGATCAGCAGCGAGGCACACATAACGCGGCGTGGGCAGGCCATCGGCCA
>NZ_JANOCG010000597.1:0-11091 GCF_031412075.1 Rhizobacter sp. | reverse complement strand
GTAGAAGTTCCAGCCGGCGATCACGCCGTTGACACCGCCCGCCGCCGGGCGCGGCAAATAGCGGAAGCCGCCGAAGGTGCGCGGCCCGCCCAGGTTGACGGTGTTGTGGTGCGGCATCGGTGCGGTGGTGCCGGTGTATTGCGTGTGCCAGTAGGTGGCTGCGTTGCCGTCGATGGCGGCGGCGGCCGAGTTGTTGCCCGAGGCCGCCTCCTGGCTGTCGACCTGCACCTGCCAGCCGGTGCGGGGGATGGTGGCGCCGCTGCGGTCGAGCAGGTTGAACTCGGCCATCGAAGTCCAGGGCTGGCCGTTGGTCTCGGACACGGCTTCGAGCCGCACCCACGAGGCGGCGATGGCCGGGATCACCACGTTCCATGCCACGTTGGTGCTAGTGGTGGCCACGTTGTTGCTGGCCGAGAGCGTGACGACGTGCTGGCCGGCGTTGGTGGGCGTGCCGCTGATGGCGCCGGTGGTGGCGTTGATGCTCAGGCCCGGCGGCAAACCGGTGGCCGCAAAGCTCAGTGTGCCGCTCGGTGTGGTGGCTGCGAGGTTGAGCGTGACGGTGTTGCCGGTGGTGCTGTTCTGGCTGCCCGGGTTGGTGAGTTGGGGCGCCGCATCACCCGAGATGCGCACATTCTTGGAGACCGACGGCGTGCCCGCCGCGTTCATGGCGAACAGCATGTAGTGGCCTGGCAGCACCACGTGCGGGTTGCTCGGGATGGTGAGCGAATACGCGTTGGTGCCGGTGCTCGTGAACTGCAGCGGGATGCGCCGTTGGTCGTTGTTGATGGTGTGCGTGTTCGAGCCCAGGCGCACGAGCGCAAACGAGGTGACGGCCGAGTTGGTGGTCACCGCCATCGTGGTGCCGTGTGTGGCCGTGGCCGGCACGGTGTTGAGCACCGGGCGTGTGGCCGGCGTGCCGTTGTCGTTGAGCAGGTAGTGCGGCGTGAGAATCTGGATGTTGGGGTGGTTGGTGGCACAGCCGCCGCACAGCCCGCCGCCGCCCGACATCACGCGCCCGTCGGGCATCAGCAGCGCCACCGAGTGGTAGTTGCGCGGCGTGGCGATGGGGGGCAAGGGGGTGAAGGTCTCGGTGACCGGGTCCCACAGCTCGGGGATCAGCACCGAGTTGTTGTCGGAGAACGGGTTGCCCAGCGTGTGGCCGCCGATCACGACCACTTGCCCGTTGGGCAGCACCACGCCGTTGCTGAAGATGCGCGCGTACTGCATCGGCGCGAGCTTGCGCACCGAGACACCGGCGTTCATGTCGATCACATACGCGCTGTTGCTGGCGTTCAGCCCCTGGTAGGCGGGCGCACCACCGACCTTGAGCACCTTGCCGATGTCGTACATCACCGCGTTGCCGCTTTGTGAGTAGGCGTCGTCACCGCGCGTGCCGGCCGTTGTGATGCGGCCATTGCCTTGGGTGTCGATCCAGTTCATGGCCGCGCCCGGGCCGGCCTGCAGGATCTGGCCGTTGGGCGCAGGGAACAGCCACATGTGGTTGTCGGCGCGGAAGAGGCCCTGCGGGTCGGGTGCCTGCGTGCTGTCGACCGGCACGCCGGTGAGGCGGCGCCAGCCGCCGGCGGCCGTCCACAGCTCGCCATGCTTGCCGCCCAGGCCACCGCTCCACGAGCCGCCCAGCGTGAGCACCGAGCCGTCGGGCATCAGCGTGTTGGCGCTGTAGCCGCGTGCGATGGTCATGGCCGCCGCGGTCGACCAGGTGTTGGTGACGGGGTCGTAGATGCTGGTCTTGCCGGCGTCCTTGCCACCGTTGGCGAGGATGCGGCCGTCGGGCAGGTTGGTGGTGCCGGTGCAAAACATGTCGTGCCCGGTGTTGGTGACCAGCGTTTCGGTGGCCGTGTTGGTGGCCGGGTCGAACAACGAGGTGTAGGTGCGCCCGCTCGGCGCGCCGTCGGAGAAGCGGTCGGCCGATGACCAGAACAGCAGCTTGCCGTTGGGAAGATTGGCGGCCGACGAAGGCACCAGCGACAGGTTGATCAACGGCGACCAGGTGCTCGCACCCGGCGCCGCAATGGCCATCGCCTGCTCACGTGTGCTGCCCTCGCTGCTGGCGGGCGGCGCCGTGGTGCCGTCATTGGAATTGTCTGAGCCGCCCCCGCCGCACGCGGCGAGCGCAAGGGCGGTGAACAAGGCGGTACCACGGCGCGCGCAACTGCGCACGCTGAACCCAACGGTCGTCTTCATCTGTTTGTCTCCTGGCGGCCCCGGGGCAAAACGTTCAGCCGTGAACGTCGCTCGGGTGCCTCTTGGAATCGTTATGGAACGTTTGTTCTATTTATTAATAAGCAAGAACGTTTGTTTTATGACGAGACGTGGGGGCTTGTCAACCCATGAATGCCGGCCTGGGGTTTGTGCGGAGTCGGTGGGGGCGGCGGGTGAATCTGCTTTACCGCGCTCGATGGAGCGCGGGAACGACCGGGTAAATCCTCAGTCCGCGTTCCGCTCGAGGTGTCGCCGGTTTGTTATAAATGTGCGAATTGCACATATGACGGGCGCGATGGATGTCGAGACACCCTTTGCGCCGGCAAGCTCCCGCCTCACAAGACCGAGTGGTTTCACCGTGAAATCGAAAAAGCCGAAACGCCCGCAGTTTCAGGAGTCGGATTTCCGAGGCGCCGATCCCTCGCGCATCCCCGAACTGACGGAATCACTCAACGTGCTGCAAGACACCTTGGACAGCGCGCGACAAGCCCTGGACAAACTGCCAGCGGCCCCGGCACAGGCCTCGACAGAAGGCGACGCGGCATCCCCCGCCCAGAAGCGCGAGAACGCCGACCCTCCCGGGCCAGGATGACCTTGCAAGCGGGCCGCCCACGCCGTGGCGGCTGCGAAGGCCGTTTACCCGCGCAAGAACGACAACAACGCTTCGTTGAATGCCTTGGCGTGCGACACGTTGAACCCGTGCGGCGCACCGTCCACCACCACCAGCTGGCTGTGGGCCACGGCGCGGTGTGTGCGCTGGCCCGAGCCTTCGAGCGGCACGATGGCGTCGGCCTCGCCGTGGATCACGAGCGTGGGCAACGTCAGCTTTTTCAGGTCTTCGCGGAAGTCGGTCGTGGCAAACGAGTCCATGCAGGCCAGCGCCGCATGTTGCGCCGACTGGTGGCACAGCGCGATCGCCTCGGCGCGCTGCGACTCGGTGACCTGCAGCGCACCGTGGGCCGAGAAGAAGTCTTTCGTGAACTGGTCGAAGTAGGCGCTGCGGTCTTCCCCCAGCGCTCTCTTCTTCTGCTTTGCCTTCTCGGGCGTGAGCGGGCCGTCGGGGTTGTCGGCTGATTTCATCAGGCAGGGCGGCACGGCCGCGGCAAACACCACGCTGTGCAGGCGCGACTCGCCGAGCCGGCCGACGTAGCGCGCCACTTCGCCACCGCCCATCGAGAAGCCCACCAGTGTCACGTCTTGCAGGCCGCACTGGTCCATGACGCGCTGCAAGTCATCGGCCAACGTGTCGTAGCCGTACCCCGACTCGGGCTTGTCCGAGCGGCCGAAGCCCCTGCGGTCGTAGGCCACCACGCGGTGGCCGGCAGCGCGCAGCATCGACACCTGCTGCTCCCAGGCCTGGGCCGACAGCGGCCAGCCATGGATCAGCACCACCGGTCGGCCAGCGCCACCGCTGTCTTCGATGTGCAGGCGCACCTCGGGCGCGAGCCCTGTGCCCGTTTGGCTGGGCGAAGCCTCCGCGCTCGCCGTCGTCGCGCCGGTGGCCGCCCCACCCGCCGCTCCCCCCAGCGCGCCCGCCACGGCGCCGACGGTGCCACCCACCAGCACACCCACCGGGCCGGCCACTGCCACACCGATGGCGGCGCCGGTGGCGGCGCCCACCATCATGCCGCCACCCATCAGCACCGACTTGGCCTCGCGCTTGGCTTCCTCGGGTTCGAGCGGGCTCTGGGCCGAGGGGCTCGGGTCCTGCGACGGAATGCCGTGGCCGGGGCGCGCCTGCTCGGCAAGGTCCTTGTCGCCCGAGGCGGTGTCGGGCAGCGGGTGGGAGGTCAGGTTCATGTGTTTCTCCTTGGGAAATGCGGGGAAAGGGGGGGAGAGGTCGATGCGACAAGCACCAGAACCAGGTCAGTAATTCAGCTTCGGGTACCAGTCGGCCGGGCGGCCTTCAGGCGTGAGGTCGAGCACCGACCAGAGCGATGCGATGTCGGGCGCGTCGCGCGGGTCCTGGCCCGGGTCGGCCATCGCGAGGCTCATCTCGCTGGCCCAGAAGAGGCGAACCTGGTCGCCGTCGCGCTTGAAGACGACCAACGCGGCCGACTCACCGCCGTCGGGCATCAGGATGCCGAGATCCTTGGCATAGTCGTCGCCCACCGTCTGCACGAAGTTCAGGTCGCGCCAGCCTCTTTCCTGGGCGAAGGCAAATTGCCGCTCCACCGAGGAGCGCCCCATGACTTTGAACGCCACGCGCTGCTTGATGTCGGCGGCATTGCCATTGACGGAGCCGAGCCAGTTGGTGCACATCGGGCACGGCCGCTCGCGCTGCGGCCCATACATCCAGAAGTAGGCGACGAGCGTGTGCTTGTCGCCGAAGAGGTCCAGCAAGGCCACCTCGGTCGCCTGCTCGTCCTTGAAACGATAGGGCTTGGTGATCACCGGCCCCGGCGGCAGGGCGCGGCGTTGCTCGCACAGACGGGTCATGTGGCGACGGAACTCGATCTCTTCGGCGAGCAGGGCCCTGCGGGCCGCCTCGTAGTCAGGCGACGCCCCCGGAAACGGGGTCTTGGCCTTCATGGCCAGTTGCGTGGCGGGTGTCAGTGGCGCGCTCATGTCAGCGAGTCCGCAAGCTCACGCAGCACCTGGCGTGGGTTGTCTTCGATGGGCGACCCGTGCGAAACCAGGATGCGGATCAGCGAGTCGATCTCGGCCCACTGCAGCAGCTGTGCGCGCAAGGCCTTCTTGTCCTCGATCACCGCCATCTTCACGACCGCGGGAATCTGCGCTTCCTTGCCGGCAAAGCCCGCCAGGTGCAACAGCCAGCCGCCAAAGCCGGCTGCGTCGCGGATGTTGCCGACCACGTCGTTCAGCAAGAGCGTCGTGCCCGCGTGCGTGCGGATCACGAGCGCCGCCTCCCGGCCACGCGTTCCGGGCACGGTCACGAACTGCACGTTCGGGTCATCGAAGCGGGGCGACACCGTGTCGACCGCCACCGATTCCTCCACCTTCGCGCGCGCGCCCTCGGGTGCCACGACCTCGATCTCCGGATAGCGGTCTTTCCAGGTTTTCGCATCGAGCCGATGTTTGTCGCTCGGCACGATCAAGACCGACGGTCGACCGTAGGCTTCGAGCGCGGCCATCTCGTCCTCGTCGAGGGCGATGGCGCTGAAGACCACCAGGCTGGCGTCGCGCAAGCGAACCACGGTCATGCGCCGCGGAAGGTCCATGAGCGGCATGTGAATCTCACCCACCACCGTCAGGATGTTCTCGTCGATCGGCACCAGCTTGCCGTGCGGCAGAACGGTCCACTGTTGAAACGGTTGCGTCATGACGGATCCTTGCAGGGTCAGGCTGATTCACACGGGCTGCCGGATCGCCATGTCGGCTTCGCTTCGACTGTCGGTGGCCCTGGCAACCCCCGCCATCGGACAGCGACGGGTACTGCACGTCGGGATCTCCTACAGCCCTGGCCTCGGGCATCCCGCTGGTCCTCATCCCGTACACCGCGGCGCGACAGGTGTCGATGACCGGCCGCGACCTCGACCGGCTCGCGCTCACCGGTCGAGCGGGGCGATGGGTCGCCGAGCGCAGCCGCGCGTGGCTCGAGTTCTGGCGCCGCGACGCGGGTCTGGACCAGCAGGCGGGCTTGCCTGCGCCCGCCGCCCAAGCGCTCTCTTGCGACGCCGTGCGTGTCAGGGTCGACGCGCTGTTCCGCTAGCGGGCTGCAAACATGAAACGAGCCGCAGGCAATGTGCGAAGGCGCACAGACCATTCGGGTCGGCGGTCACAACGTGGGATCTTCCGAGCACACGATGTATGGAGACACCATGTCTGGCAACGCGACCCACAAGCACCACCCGACTCACCCGACCCACGACGTTCCCGACGACATGGTGCCCGGCTCCATGCCGGTGGAGCCCGACGAGGGGCCGGTGCCCGCAAACATCCCCGAAGACCCGGAAGACGACCGCGTGATCGACCCCAAGACCTGAGGCGCGGCCTCAGAGCTTGCAGCCGCGTGCCGGGTCGGCCAGGGCCTTGGCCGCCACGCCGCGCGACTCGTTGTATTTGCCTTTCACCTCGCGCACGTACATGTCTTGCACCGGGTTGCCGGCTGCTGACAGCGTGAACTTGCCGCGCGGGCTGTCGACGGTGGTCTTGCGCATCGCGGTGGTGAGCGCGTCACGCTGGCTGAAATCGCCCCTCACCGCCGTGAGGCCTGCGCCAAGGATCTGCGCCGCGTCGTAGCCCTGCACCGCGTACACATCGGCATTGGCCTTGTAGGCCAGCGCAAAGCTCTTGCGGAAGGCGTTGTTGCGCGGGGTGTCGAGGTTGTCGGCGTAGTGCAGGCCGGTGAGGATGCCTTGCGCGGCGTCGCCTTGCGCTTCGATCGTGCCGTCGGTCAGGAAGCCCGAGGCCACCAGCGGCACCGTCTTGTTGAGGCCGGCGGCCGCGTAGTCCTTGACGAATTTCACCGCACCGCCACCGGCGAAGAAGGCGAACACCACATCGGGCTTCTGGGCGGCGATCTCGGTCAGCAGTGCCTGGAACTCGACATTGGGGAAGGGCAGGGTCAGGTCTTTCAGCACCTTGCCGCCGCCTTTTTCAAACGCCTCGGTGAAGCCCTTCACCGTCTCGCTGCCTGCGGCGTAGTTCCAGGTGATGGTCATGGCGCGCTTGTGGCCCTTGCCGGCAGCGATCATGCCGGTGGCATAACCCGGCTGCCAGTTGCTGAACGAGCTGCGCACGATGCTGGGCGAACAGAGCGGTCCGGTGATGGCGTCAGCGCCCGCGTTGGGCACGATGAGCAAGGTGTTGCTCTCTTTCGCTGCGCGCGCCATCGCGAGCGCCACCCCGCTGTGCACGCTGCCCACCAGCACGTCAACCTGATCGCGCTTGATCAGCTTGTTGACGTTGTCGGTGGCCTTCGACGGCTCCGATTCGTCGTCGACCTTGAAGTACTGCAGCTCGCGCCCGCCGAGCTTGCCGCCTTGTTCCTGCACGTAGAGCTTGAAGCCGCTCTCGATCATGTTGCCGAGCGCGGCATAGGTGCCGGTGTAGGGCAGCATGAAGCCGACCTTGAGCGGCGGGGGCTTTTGCGCCATGGCGGCCGAGGTGAGGCACAGGCAGGCAGTGGCGCAGGCTTTGAGAATCGGGGACATGGGCTCTCCTGGGGGCGAAGGCACGCAACGCGTGAGCAAGCGCGGAGTGTGCCAGCAGCCCAAGCAGCCCCACCCGCTCCGTTCGCCCTGAGCCTGTCGAAGGGTGCGCGCTGCACACGCTGGTCTTCGACAAGCTCAGCACGAACGGAGTGGGGCCGTCAGCGACTCACTGGCAGCTGAAGCTGGCCGCCAGGTTCACGTCACCCGTGGTGTAGCGCGCCACCTGCGGGTAGGGGCACAGCGGGCGGCTGCGGTTGGCGGCCCAGCCGGCGGGCACCTCGGGGTTGATGGCGGCGGCGTTGCCGGGGCCGCGTGCGGTGGCCACCACCGGGGCGGGCACCGTGCCTTGTTCGACCCAGGCGACCAGCGGCGTCAGCATGTCGAACTGGTCGGTGGCGGGGCCGCCCGAGCAGTGGCCCATGCCGGGCACGCGGTAGAAGCGCGCGAAGTTGCTTGCGTCACCACCGTTGTTGGCGCGCAGGCCGTCGTACCAGGCCTTGGTGTCGTCGACCGAGAAGATCGGGTCGGCCACACCGTGATAGACCATCACCTTGGCGCCGCGGTTCTTCAGCGTGGAGAGTTGCGTCGGGTTGGGCGGAGTCATGAAACTCATCGCCGACTCGGTGTAGTTGGTGTCGGTGGTTTCTATCCACTGCAGCGCCAGGTCGATGTTGAGGTTGAGTGCAAAGCTGGCACCGTTGAAGCCGGCCACCGGCTCGGGCGGCACCTTCCAGATGTGCGCCACGCCGCCGGTGTCGAGCGCGACGGGCGCGATGAATTCCCAGAACGGGATGCCGCCGCTCGCGATGCCCGGGTCGTACGGGAAGCTGGCGTAAAACGAGCGGCCGTTGCTGGTGGTGGCACCACTGAAGATCGGCGCAATGGCCACCTTCTGCGAGGTGCTGAGGCAGCTGCCGTCGCGTGCGCCGGTGCAGGTGGGCACGTCGATGGCGAAGTTGAACGCGCTGCGGCAGGCTTCGACGTCTTGCACCAGGCCGTCGGCGCTGCCGTCGAGCGCGTCGCACTTGGCGAGCACGGCGTTGGCGACGGTGGTGCGTTCGGCGGCTGTGAAGGCGTTGGCCAGGTTGGTGGGGTCGATGAGCGCATAGCGCTGCGCGCCGAAGATGTTGGCGATGGCGGCCTTGGGGAGGTTGTAGCCTGGAGCGCCGGCCAGGAAACCGTCGTACTGGTCGGCCATGCGGCTCATCGCGACCATGGCGTGGCGCCCCCCGTTGGAGCAGCCGCCAAAGTAGGAGCGGTCGGGGGCCTTGCCGTAGGCCGTCTGGATCAGGCTCTTGGCCATGGGCGTGAGCTTTTGCACCGCCTGGTAGCCATAGTCGAGCCGAGCCTGCGGGTCGATGCCGAAGTTGGGGCCGAGCGAGCCCACGTGGCCGGCGTCAGAGCTGATCACGGCAAAGCCGAGGTTCAACGCGTGGGTGAGGCCGGGCCCGCCGTTGACGGGGCCGGTGGCGGTGCCCACGCTGCCGTCGATGCCGCCATTGGCTTGGTAGAAGAAGCGGCCGTTCCAGGCGTTGGGCAGGCGCATCTCGAAGCCGATGGCGTAGTTGTTGTTGTCGGTGCCGACGCGCGGGTACATCGAGCCGGTGACGCGGCAGTGTTGCGGCACGGATTGGCCAGCGACCATCAGCGTGCCGGCGGGCACGTCGGTGGTGGCGGTGATGGTGGTGTTGGCCAGCGTGAGGCGGGCCGCGAGGTCGGCGCAGGTGCCCGACAAGGCGCCGGGGGAGGCGGCGCTCAGCTGCGGCAGGGCGGGTGGGTCGTCATCGCTGCCGCCGCAGGCGGTGAGTGCGGCCATGCTGGCAGCGGCCAGCAGACCGAGGCGCAAGTTGGTGCGGTAGGTGTTCATGCATGTCTCCGGTGGGTGGGCCACTCGTTCGGCGGCTCGAGGTCAATTGCTTACTAAATTTAAGCAATATTCCGGAGGTCAAGCATGGGGCTATCCCGTGCAGTGGGTCGCTATGCGCACACGGGTTGGTTCAATTCAAGAACGACTGTGCGCACAGCGTCAGCGCAGCGGCCGAGCGTGTTCCATCGCCGCCGCCATGCCGCCCCACTGCGGCTTGAAGATGCCGGCATCCATCAGCTTCGGGCTGCCGTGCATCACCGGCCTGAAGTCCATCTGCGCGAGCACATCGCGCTCGAGGTCGATGCCCGGCGCCACCTCGGTCAGCTCCAGGCCCTCGGGTGTGAGGCGGAACACCGCGCGCTCGGTGATGAACAACACCTCTTGCTCGCGTTGCACCGCGCCGCGGCCGCTGAAGGTGATCTGCTCCACCGTGTGGATGAACTTCTTCACCGCACCTTCCTTGACGATTTTCAGCTGACCCTCACCGATGGCGAGCTCGAGCCCGTCGGCCGTGAAGGTGCCGCAGAAGACCAGCTTCTTCGCGCTTTGCGTGATGTTGACGAAGCCGCCACACCCGACCGGGCGGCCGCTGAATTTGCTCACGTTCACGTTGCCGCTCGCATCGGCTTGCGCGAGGCCGAGGCAGCTCACGTCGATGCCTCCGCCGTCGTAGAAGTTGAACTGCAGTGGCTGCTCGATGATCGATTCGGCGTTGAGCGAGAGCGCAAAGTCCCCGCCCATCTGCGGCACACCGCCGTTGACGCCGCTCTCCACGCTCAGCTCGAAGATGTCGCCCAGGCCTTCTTCGTGGGCCACCGCCGGCACACCCGCGGGCACGCCGATCCCGAGGTTGACCACCGCCCCGCGGATCAGCTCGGCCGCGGCGCGGCGGGCGATCACCTTGCGCGCGTCGAGTGGCATCGGCGGCAGGTCGCGCACCGGCACGCGGACGTCGCCGCTCAGCGCCGGGTTGTACTGCGTGCTGATGGTCTGCATGTGGTTCTCGGGCTGGCTCAGCACGAGGTGGTCGAGCACCAGGCCGGGAATCTTCACCGACTTGGGGTGCAGTGATCCGGCCTTGACGATGCGCTCCACCTGCGCGATCACGATGCCGCCGTTCGCTTTGACGGCCTGCGCGACCGAGAGGGTTTCGAGCAGCACACCCTCCTTGTCCATCGTGAGGTTGCCTTTCTCGTCGGCCAGCGTGCCGCGGATGAAGGCCACGTTGACCTTCGGGCTTGGGTAGAAGAGCCACTCTTCACCGGCAAATTGCACCACCTGGTTCAAGCTCTCGGTGGTGGCCGTGTTCATCTTGCCGCCTTCAATGCGCGGGTCGACGAAGGTGCCCAGGCCCACCTTGGTCAAGAGGCCCGGTGTGCGCGCCGCAATCTCGCGCGGCAGGTTGGCCAGCGTGCCCTGCGGGAAGTTGTAGGCCTCGATCTCGCCGGCCATCACCATCTTCATGAGCGCCGCACCGCACTGGCCGTAGTGGCCCGCGATCATGCGTTTGAGCAGGCCGGGGTGGGCGAAGTGCACCATGCCGCCGTCTTTGCCGTTGCCGATGGCGCCCGAGGCCCAGGTGGTCAGCATGCGTGGCTTGCCGGTGGCGAGGAACGAGGCCTCCACGGCCTTGGCGATCTCTTCGGCAAAACCCATCATCGCGAGGCCACCGAGCCACACCGTCGAACCATCGGGGATCAGGCTGGCCACTGCCTTGGCGTCTATGAGTTTGCTCATGGGTGTTTCGCAGGAGGAGAGGCACGAGGGCCTAAGTGATTATGGTAAGTAACCAAAACGCTTGGCCACTCCAGGGTAAATACTTAGAGTTGCACACAGTGAGAAACTTGCCTGAGACAGGAGCGGCTCCTATCATGACCGCACCCC
>NZ_JANOCG010000596.1:0-3484 GCF_031412075.1 Rhizobacter sp. | reverse complement strand
GGAACGTGCCGCGCAGCGTGTTGTCTTTCTTCGACGGGATCCAGGCACGCTTGCCATCGGGCTGGATGGTCACCGCGCTCAGGAAGTTGGGCACACCGCGGCCGCTGGCTTCGGTGTCGGGGCCGGGGTCGGTGGCGAGCGCGAAGGTGCGCGTCACCACGAAGGCGCTGGTGTTCACCTCGACCACCTCGCCACGGTCCAGCGGCGAGATGTAGCGGGTGACGAGCAGGCGGTTGGAGTCACCCGAGATGGCCAGGCCGCGCGGCGAGCTGCCGGCGGTGAGCGTGCCCTGCACGGCACCCGTGCTCGGGTGCAGCTTGAGCACACGCCCCGAGCCTTGCAGCGTGACGAAAGCTGAGGTGCCCAGCGGACTGAACACCACGCCAAAGGGGCGTGAACCGAGGCCGGTCTGGATGGTCTGCACCACCGCGCCGCTGACCGGGTCGAGCACGCTGATGCTGCCCGAGCCGTGGTTGGTGACCCAGATGCGGCCGTCAGGCGCCTGCGCCAGCGTCTGCGGGTTCAGGCCCACCGCCTGCTCGAAGAGGCGGGTGTTGTTGGCCGCGTTGATGGCGGTCACCGAGTCGTTGTCGGAGTTGACCACCCACACACGGTTGCGCCCGGCGTCGAAGGCAATGGTGCTCGACGAGCGCGGCGCGGTGGCCGTGGGTTGGGTGTGCACCGTCTGTGTGGCCGAGCAGGTGCTGGTGACGGTGCCGCTGCGCACCGTGAGCACCACCGGGTAGTGCGCCGGTGCTGAGTAAACGCGCGCAGCCGAGGCGTTGCTGGAGAAGCCGGTGCTGGTGCCGTCACCGAAGTTCCACGAATACTGCAGGTTGGTGCCGCTGGCGCTGGCCGGGCTGAACGACACCGTGCTGCCCACCAGTGCCGGCGTGCGGGCGCCGAGCGTGCAAGACACGCCAGGGGCCGTGCCGGCGGTGGTGAAGCGGGAGGTGAACGCGGCCACGCCGATGCCCACATCGTCTTTCATGCCACCGGCCGTGACCACCACTTCATAGGTGGTGCCAGGCAACAGCGGTGCGTCGGGCGAAAAGTTGAGGATGCTCGACTGCCCGCTGTACTTGCCGGCAAGGCCCGCGCCACCGACGGGCCGCACGATGAAGGTGCTGCTGGACACGGTGCGCAAATCGATCTGGTCGGTGAGCGTGATGCCCACGCGGCTGGTCACCGCCTGGTTGGTCGCGTTGTTCTTCGGCGAGACCATGTTGACCGCGGCCGAGCCGGTGATCGGCCCGGTCTGGTGCGGCATGATCGCGCTGCCATTGCCGTGGTCGTTGCCCACCATCACCAGGTTGCCGAACACGGTGCCGAAGTCTTCGTCGCGGTTGGTGATGTTGGACGTGCCGGTGCCGACGATGGCACCCGTCGACAGATTGACCTTGGCGTACTTGTTGGAGAAGCCGGCGTGGGCAAAGCCGCGCTGAGTCGACACATAACCACCGCGCCCGCCGATGTCGGGCGACTGCACCAGCTGCGGGAAGCTGGCCGGGTTGGTGATGTCGAACACGTGCAGCCGGTTGTCGATGCCGGCGGTGATCACACGCTCTCCGTTGACGACGGCGCTGTAGTGGCCCGCCATGGCGGTGGTCGATGCGATGACACGCGGGTCGCGCGGGTTGCTGATATCGAGCGTGACGAGGCCGGGGCCTTCGTTGTTGGAAGCCGCGACCAGCAGGTTGCCGACCGCAAACAGCGGCCCCACGCGAAAGCCGCCCCAGCTGCCGGTGCTGACCTGCGTCACCAGCGTCGGGTTGCGCGGGTCGGTGGCATCGACCACATAGATGCCGTTGCCCGAGCCGCCCACATACACATACGGCGCCTGCCAGAACACCCACCACGCACCCAGCGCGTAGTCGGACTCGGCAATGCCGGGCAGCGTCATCGAGTTGAGCAACGCGGGCGCGCGCTCGTTGGTGATGTCCCAGAACTGGATGCCGTTGATGGCCTGCATCACGACATACTTGCCCGGGTAGCTGTTGCTGAACCCGAAGCCGTGGGGCTCGCGCAAAGCCGTCACGTTGGTCTGCGACACCCGCACCGGCGCGCGCGGGTTGCTCATGTCGTAGAAGGCGAAGCCACCGCCCGAAGCGCCCGAGTCGCGGCCGAAGGGCACGAACAGATAGCCGTTGACCATCTGCACCGTGCCGTGGCCTCGGGCGCTGCCCGACACGTCGCTGTTCAGGATGACCAGCGGTTGGAAAACTTCGGCGCTGCTGTAGCTGAGGTTGGGCAAGCCGGGGCCATCAGCCAATGCGGGCGCGTGCATGGCGCCGAGCGACAAGGACAGTGCGGCCGCTGCCAGGCGCGGCAGGGCCCCGAACGAAAGGCGGTTGAGCTTCATCGACGTCTCCTTGTGGCGCTCGTGATCGGCACCACTTTTGTAGAACACTTTTAGAACATTTGTTCTATTGTTTTTGTTTTGAGAATGTTTATTTTATAGAGGGCGTACACCCCCCTGTCAACCGGGCATCTGCCGGTCAATGACGCGGGCAAACCCTCGGAGGGCGAACGGTCGCCACCTACAATCCGCCCCCCAACCACGCCTGCCTCCATGTTCAAGAACGCACTTCTCTATCGCATCGGCCCTTGGGAGCCGCCCACCAGTGCCGAGATCGAGGCCCGCCTCGACGCCGGCCGTTTTGTCGAATGCGGCGCATCGCAACAAGAGTCCATCGGCTGGGTCGAGCCGCGGGGTGAAAAGAACGGCGTGCTGATGGAAGGCGTGGGCGGCCAGCTCATCCTCAAGCTGTGCATCGAGCGCAAGGCCGTGCCCAGCCAGGTGGTGAAAAACACGCTGGAGGCGCAGCTCGACAAGGTCGAAGCCGACACCGGCCGCCGCCCCAAGGGCAAGAAGGCC
The DNA here is from genome assembly GCF_031412075.1 of Rhizobacter sp. GTDB lineage: Bacteria > Pseudomonadota > Gammaproteobacteria > Burkholderiales > Burkholderiaceae_C > Rhizobacter. Next base: position 606 of record NZ_JANOCG010000596.1, on the reverse strand, counting down.
AAGGAGCTGAAAGAAGACATCGTGCACGGCCTGCTGCCGCGTGCCTTCCCCAAGCGCTCGACCACGCTGGTATGGATTGACCCGCGCGCCAAGCTGGTGATCGTCGGCGCCGGCAGCGTGAAGGCCTCTGACCGCATCGTGAGCATGTTGGTGGAGCTGCTGGGCGGTGGCATCACCCTCACCCTTTTGCAAACCGAGCTCTCACCCGCCACCGCCATGGCCGAGTGGCTGAAGAGCCGCGAAGCGCCGGCCGGTTTCACGATCGACCGCGAGTGCGAGCTGAAGCAGCCCGACAGCGAAAAGTCGCTGGTGCGCTACGCCCGCCACACGCTCGACATCGACGAGGTCGGCGAGCACATCGCCCAGGGCAAGCTGCCCACCTCGCTGGCCATGACCTGGAACAGCCGCGTCTCCTTCGTGCTGAACGAAGCTGGCACAGTAAAGAAGATCAAGCTGCTCGACGTGGCGCTCGAAGGCGCGGGATCGACGGGTAAAGACGACAACGGCTTCGACACCGACGTCGCCATCACCACCGGCGAGCTGAGCCAGCTCTTCCCGCAGTTGATCGACGCGCTGGGCGGCGAGCTGGCGCGCGACAAACCCGCG
>NZ_JANOCG010000595.1:0-10805 GCF_031412075.1 Rhizobacter sp. | reverse complement strand
AGGCGCTGGTGCTCCCAGCGCGAGCCGGGTTTCCAATCCGACACGTTGACCCGCACGCAGTCGGATTTGGGGCCCACCCAGTACTGGCCCATGAGCTCGGTGTCGACCAGCGCCTGCCACACTTTCTGCGGCGTGGTGGCGATGTAGGTCACGTACACGTAGTCAGGCTTTTTCATCCTCATCACCTTCCAATCGTTTCTTGAGTTGGTGCAGAGCACCGAGGCGCGGCTGCTCGAACTTCTCGATCCAGCGCGCGTAGATCTCGTGCAGCGGCACGGCGTTCAGGTAGTGCAGCTTTTCGCGGCCTTGCCAGACGATGGCCACCAGGTTGGCTTCTTCGAGCAGCTGCAAATGCTGCGTCACGGCCTGGCGTGACATGGCCATGTGCTCGCACAGCGCGCTCAGCGTCTGGCCGCTTTGGGCGTGCAGCGAGTCCAGCAGGCGCCTGCGGGTCGGGTCGGCCAGCGCCTTGAATACTTTGTCGATTTCCAATCAGTTCCAGTTGTCGATCTTGGTGTCGTGCGGGTTGGGAGCACCTTTCCCGGTTTCCAGCAGCGACTTCAAGCTCATCAGGAAGATCGCCCACTTGGTGCTGCAGTGGTGCATGAATTCCACCGGCTCGGCCCAGCCCTGGTGTTTGAAGAGAACGATCACGAACTCGCCATCTTGCTTCAGCTCGAAGCTGATCTGGGTGCCGATCCATTCGGCGGGGCCATCGACCGTTTGCCACAGCACCCGCTCGTTGGGCTGCAACGCCAGCACCTTCATGTCCATCGCGCCGATTTCGGTGCCGCCCGCACTGAAGCTGAAGCTGAGTGTGGCGCCAACCTGGCTGTCTCCGCGTGTTTTGTGTGTCCACCAGCCGGCCACGCCCTCGCGGGTGGCCAAGGCCTTGTAGACCTCGGTGAGCGGGGCCTTGATTCCGACTCTGTGCAGGATATCGACCATGACTTCTCCTTGGGGGGTGTGGTTGCGGGGTGGCGAATAATAGGCAAGTATTTGCTTGCATGTCAAGCGCCACCGAGTGACCCACCCCCATGACTGCGGGCTCGATCCGGGTTCGCATCCGTTCACGGTTCGTGGGCAAACGGCTACCGTTGATGGCACTTCAGCGTCTGGAGAAAGAAGCCATGGCCCACCTGACAAACGCCAGCATTCGCAGCCGCGAAGACCTGGTTCGTTTCGAGGCCGAGATGACGCTTGAGCAGCGGCTGCCCGAGCGCAGCGTGCTTGACGTGTTCATCCACGCCGCTGCCCGCCAGCCCGACCGCACCGCGCTCACCATGCTGGCCACGGGCGCCGACGACGAGCGCCCCCGCCGCGTGAGCTACAGCGAGTTGCTCGGCCTGGTGCGGCGCGCAGCCAACCTGTTTGCCACGCTCGGTGGCCGCCGCCCCGGGGTGGCTTACATGCTGCCGAGCCTGGTCGAGACCCACGTGACCTTGTGGGGCGCCGAGACTGCGGGTTATGCGGTGCCGATCAACTTCCTCCTGCAACCGGAGCACATCGCCGGCTTGCTGAAGGCCTCGGGCGCACGCATCCTGGTCGCGCTGGGACCGCACCCGGTGCTCGACATCTGGCAGAAAGCGCTCGCGCTGCGCGAGCAGATGCCGGGGCTCAAGCTGCTGCGCATCGCCGCGCCCGGCACGCCGCTCGAAGAAGGTGTGCTCGACTTTCACGCCGCGCTGATGGCCCAGCCCGTCGACCACCTGCGTTTTGGCGAGCCCGGCCGAGACAAGGACGTGGCGGCCTACTTTCACACTGGCGGCACCACCGGCACACCCAAGCTGGTGACACACACCCACCGCGGCCAGCTCGTGGCCGCCCTCGGTGGCGTGGTGCTGGGCGACATGCGGCCCACCGACACGCTCACCGCCACGCTGCCGTTGTTCCATGTGGGCGGCACGATCTTTTGCGCGCTGAGCATGTTCATGGCCGGTGGTGGCCTGCTGATCATGTCGCCCGGCGGGCTGCGCAACCCGGCCATGGTGCAAGGCTTCTGGCGGCTGTCGGCCAAGTACGGGGCCACGCTGGTGGGCGCCGTGCCCACCTCGGTCGGCGCGGTGCTGCAGGTGCCGCTGGACGGTGCCGACCTGAGTGCGGTGCGCGCCGGCTTCTGCGGTGCGGCCTCGTTGCCGCCTGCGGTCGGTGAGCGTTTCAGGCAGGTCACCGGCCGCGGCCTGTTCGAGGTCTATGGCATGACAGAGGCTTCGGGGCTGATCGCCATCGACCCCGTGGCCGGCGAAGGCGGGGTCGGCTCGGTGGGTTGGGCCTTGCCCTACACCCAGGTGGAGGTGCGTCGCCTGGAGGCCAACGGCCGCCTCGGCGCGGCCTGCGAGCCACACGAGATCGGCGTCATCACCGTGCGCGGTGCGCATGTGTCGCCGGGCTATCGCAACCCGGAACACAACGCCGGCATCTTCGAAGACGGTGTGCTCAACAGCGGTGACCTGGGCTACACCGACGAGCAGGGCCGCGTCTGCATCGCGGGCCGGGCCAAGGACCTGATCATTCGCAGCGGCCACAACATCGACCCGCTGATGATCGAGAACGCCATGGCCGCGCACCCCGCTGTCGCGCTGGCGGCGGCGGTGGGCATGCCCGACGCGTATGCCGGCGAGTTGCCGGTGTGCTACGTGGCGCTGAAGCCAGGTGCCAGCGTGACCGAAGACGAACTTCAGGAACACGCGCAACGCCTGATCGGCGAGCGCCCCGCGTGGCCCAGGCACATCCACATCGTCGATGCGATCCCGCTCACGTCGGTGGGCAAGATCTACAAGCCCCAGCTGCGCTGTGACGCTGCGCGGCGCCTGGTGGCGCAGGTCATCCAGCGCGAGCTCGGCCTGGCCGACGTGCAGGTGCAGGCGCAAGAGGGCGGGCGCAAGGGCATGCGGATCAGCGTGACGCTGCCTGCAGCGGCCCGGCTGTCGGTGCCGATCGTGGAGCAGGCACTGGCCGCCTACCTGTTCGAGTCGCAGGTCGGCGCGGGGTGATGCACTTCCTGAGCTTCGACCTCAGCGACAACAACGACGGCGTCACCACCCTCGAAGCGCTGGCCTCCACCTCGGCCGAGCAGCATGCGCTGGTGATGGCCGAGGTGCAGCAGGTGCTCGACTGGGCCTGGCAGCAGTTCCCCCACAGCCATGGCCCGGCCGATGAAGGCACGGACTGGGACCACGACCTGCAGGTCAACGTGGAAGCCGGCGAGTGGCACGCGGTCACGCTGACCTTGACCGGCTCGGCGCGCTTCGTCGAGGCGTTCTTCGCGGCCTTTGGCAACAAACCCGCCTGAGGCCGACTATTTCTTGACCGGGATCACCATGCTGCGCTCCACCGGCACGGCGGTGACCGAGTTCTGCGGCGAGCCTTCGATCACGCGGTCGGAGTAGGTCAGGTAGACCAGCGTGTTGCGTTTGGCGTCGACCATTCGCACGATGCGCAGCTTCTTGAAAATGAGGCTGATGCGCTCGTTGAAGATTTCGTCTTGTTCGGGGATCGGCTTCGGAATGGAAATCGGCCCGACCTGGCGACAGGCGATCGAGGCCTCCGACTTGTCTTCGGCCACGCCGAGGGCGCCTTTGATGCCGCCGGTCTTGGCACGCGACACGTAGCAGGTGACACCGTTGACCTGCGGGTCGTCGTAGGCGTCGATCACGATCTTGTGGTCGGGGCCGATGAACTTGAAGACGGTGTCGACCGAGCCGATGGTTTCGGCGTGTGCCGCGCCGGCGGCAGCGAGCACGAGGGGGAGCACGAGGTGGCGCATCGGATTCCTTGTTAGGCGGATCTGCGGATGGATCGGGCACGGTATCAGGCCTTGGCCCTGCGAAGCACTGGAACTTGCGCGCCGGTTCAGAATCGCACGCCGTGTTCTCGGAGTGGCTTTCAATGCAGTGGACAAAGCGGGTGGTGTTGAGGTGGTTGCAGGCGCTGGCACTGGGCTGCTGCCTGGCCAGCACCGCCTGGGCCCAGCCGGTGAAAACCGAGCACGTCACCGCCGAATTGGTGTCGCAAGCCAGTGCCGTGCAGCCGGGCCAGGCAGTGCAGATCGGGCTGCGCCTGCAGCACATTCCGCATTGGCACACCTACTGGCGCAACCCGGGTGACTCGGGTCTGCCCACCACGCTGGCCTGGACGCTGCCCGACGGCAGCACCACCAGCGCCATCCAGTGGCCGGCCCCCCAGCGGCTGCCGCTCGGGCCCCTGGTCAACTACGGCTATGAAGGCGAGGTGCTGCTGCCGCTGCGCTTCACCGCGCCGGCCAATGCGCAGCCGGGCAGCATGCTGCGCTTGCAGGCGGCCGCCACCTGGCTGGTGTGCCGCGATGTGTGCATCCCGGAAAACGCCACGCTGAACCTGGCGCTGCCGGTGGCCGCTGCCGGCGCGACACCCTCGCCGACCGAGCATGCAAGTCTGTTCGCCAAAACGGCGCTGCAACAAGCGCAGCCCTTGCAAGGCTGGCGCGCGAGCCTGCAACACGCTGGCCCGGAGCTGCTGCTCAGCCTCAACCGTGAAGCCGCCGCCGGCCCCAATGACGCAGCGCCCGTGGTGCACGTGTTCCCGTATGCCGAGCAGTTGATCGAGCCGGCGCGCCACGAGCTCTACCGCACGCCCAGCGGCTATGCGCTTCGCATGCGCCTGCAAGACAACGCCAAGCTGCCTGCGGTGTTCGACGGCATCGCGGTTGTGCAAGGCAGCGGCTCACCCAGCCCCTGGGGTGCTGTGAATGTGGAGTTCGCGGCGCCAGTGAGCGCGGTGGCGGCGATCGCCTTGCCCGCTGGCGCGCAGCGCATTGACAACCCCGCACCCGCGCAACTCGCCGGTGGCAGCGCGGCGCTCGGACTCTGGGCGGCGGTGTTGCTGGCGCTGGTCGGCGGCATGGTGCTCAACCTGATGCCGTGTGTGTTCCCGGTGTTGTCGATCAAGCTGATCGGGCTGGCGCAGCGGGGCAATGACAGACGTGGCTTGCGCACCCATGTGCTGGCTTACAGCGCGGGTGTGGTGTTGAGCTTCGTGGCGCTGGCCGCCGTGTTGCTCGCGTTGCGTGCTGCTGGCAGCGCGGTGGGCTGGGGCTTCCAGTTGCAGGAGCCCGGTGTGGTGTTCGTGCTGGCGCTCCTGTTCTTTGCGATCGGGCTCAACCTGATGGGCGCGTTCGAGTTTGGCAACCTGTTGCCGCAGGGCCTGGCGGGCTGGCGTGCGCAGAACCCGTCGGCCGATGCGTTTGCCACCGGCGTGCTGGCGGTGGTGGCGGCCAGCCCGTGCACCGCGCCGTTCATGGGCGCGGCGCTGGGCTTTGCGATCACGCAGTCGGCACCGCAGGCACTGGGGGTGTTTGCCGCGCTCGGTGTGGGCATGGCCTTGCCCTATGCAGTGCTCGCGTTGGCGCCGGGTTGGCGCGAGCGCCTGCCGCGCCCGGGCGCCTGGATGCTGCGCTTGAAACAAGGCCTGGCCTTCCCGATGTTTGCCACGGTGGTGTGGCTGATCTGGGTGCTGGGTTTGCAGGCCGGCATCGACGGGGCGGCCAAAGCTTTGCTGGCCTTGGTCGGCCTCGGGTTCGCGATCTGGCTGGGTTCGGTGTTGCGCCGCCGTGCCGTGGTGGGTGGGTTGACGCTGGCCGCCGCGGTGTTGCTCGCCTGGAGCTGGCCGGCAGCGATGTCACCCGCCGAAGCCGCGCCGTCTCAGGCCGAATCCACCGTCTGGCAGCCCTACAACGCCGCCGCTGCGCAAGCCCTCGTCGACCAGGGCAAGCCGGTGTTCGTCGACTTCACCGCGGCCTGGTGCGTGAGCTGCCAGGTCAACAAGCGGCTGGTGTTGAACACGGCGGCCACGCAAGCCGATTTCAGTGCCGCCAAGGTCACGCTGATGCGTGCCGACTGGACGCTGCGTGACGCCGAGATCACCGCCGCGCTCGCCCGGCTCGGCCGCAACGGCGTGCCGGTGTATGTGTTGATGCGGCCGGGCCAATCGCCCTTGCTGCTGCCTGAAGTTCTCACCGCCGGACTGGTGCGCGAAGCACTGGCCAGCCTGTAGCCCCTCCCACCATCCCACCCCACAGGAGTTCATCATGACTCGTCGCCCCTTCATGCTCACCCTGGCCGCCGCTGCGGTCGCCTTGCCGCTGCTTGCGAGCCCCGCCATGGCCGTCACCATCGGCCAGCCTGCGCCCAGCTTCGAGCTGAAAGACACCACCGGGAAGACCGTCAAGCTGGCCGATTTCAAGGGCAAGCATGTGGTGCTCGAGTGGGTCAACCCCGGTTGCCCGTTTGTCGTCAAACACTACGGCTCGCAAAACATGCAGGGCCTGCAAAAGGCCTACACCGCGAAAGACGTGGTGTGGCTGAGCGTCAACTCCACCGCCAAGAGCGCAGGTGACTACCTGGAGCCCGCCGCGTTGAACACGAAGCTGGTGAAGGACTGGGGCGCCGCACCGACTGCGGTATTGATGGACGAGTCGGGCAAGGTCGGCCGCGCGTACGCCGCCAAGACCACACCGCACATGTACGTGATCGACCCGGCCGGCAAGCTGGTGTACGCCGGTGGCATCGACGACAAGCGCACCAGCAACCCTGCCGACGTGAAGACCGCCAACAACTTCGTCAAGGCAGCGCTGACCGAGTCGATGGCCGGCAAGCCGGTGAGCACGCCCACGGCCACGCCGTATGGCTGCAGCGTCAAGTACGACGCGAGCTGAGCGTGTGAGTCAGGGCGCAGCCAGGCCGAACAGGGCGGCGCCGTTTTCCCAGCCCACACGCCGCGCCACGGCGGGCGGCAAGTCGCCGAGCCAGCGCCGCGCCTGCTGCATCAAGGCCTCGTAGTCGTCCCAGCGGCCATTGACCCAGGTGTCGGAGCCGACCAGAAAGCGCTCGGGCATCTCGATCAACAAGGCCCGCCAGGCCGGGCTCAGGCGGTCGTCGGCGACGGTGAGTCCGGGGCGGTAGGAGAGCTCGCCCATCAGCGTGGGGTGGCGTTGCAGCAGCGCACGCACGCGCTCGATCGGCACGTCGCCGATGCCGCTGTGGGCCCAGATCAGTTTGGCTTTGGGGGCGTGGGCCAAGAGCTGGGTGATGGCCACGTCATCGACGTGCGCGAGCACGGCCAGGCTGCGCTCTTCGGCGAGCTGCATCAGGCGTTTGGCGGTGGGGCCGTCGGCGTTGGCGCTGTCGTAGAGGTGGAACTCGCCGAGCCCGCGGTAGGGGCCGGCCTCGGTGCCTGCGGCCAGCTCGCGCAGCACCATCTCGACGATGCTCGGGTCGGCATGCCAGCCGCTGTAGTCGGCACGGTTGCGGTAGAGCCGCACGAAAGGCACCACAGTGACACCCGCGCGGCGTGTGGCCTCGCGCGCCGCGGCGAGCGCCTTGGTGCCGTCGTTCGGCCGGCTGTTGGCGACGATGGCGCGCACCCCGCTGCGCTGCATCCGGCCCAGTACGTCGGCGACGGGGTAACGCGCGCTGGCTTCGTCGTTGTAGTGCAGGTGGGCGTCGAACAGCGGGCCGGCGTAAGGTGTTTGCGCCGCTGTGGGCGTGGCGAACACGGCCAGCGCCAGCGCGGCGGCGCTCATTAGCTGTCGGGTGAGCTTGGAAAAAGGCGAGAGCAGGTTCATTGCAGACCCAGGTGTTTCAGGTGGTCGAGCTTGGCCGCGTAGAGCTGCTGGTTGCGCCGTGTCGTGCTGGTGCTGAGCGCGAGGTCGAGCTGCTGGCGTGCGCTGGCGATGTCGCCGAGCTGGTAGTTGGCCATCGCCAGCCAGAAATGAAATTCATGGTGGTACGGCGCGCGCGACACCTCCTTGGCAAACCATCGTTGTGCGCTGTCGTAGTCGCCCTTGCGCATGGCGGCCTGGCCGAGGTCGAAGAAGTGGAAGGGCGGCTCGGGGTCGAGGCGTGTCAGCCGGGCCGTCAGCTCGCGAGCCACCTCGGGCCGGCCGAGCGCGGTCTGCACACGCACCATGTTCGACATGGCGATGGTGCTCAGCGGGTCTTGTTGCAACACATGGGCGAGCGCACGTTCGGCCTCGGCCGCAAGGCCACGCCGCAGGTAGATGACGGCCAGCGTGTTGTAGCCACTCAGGAAACCGGGCTCGTGCAGCACCGCCGCGCGCGCCCATGCATAGGCCTCGTTCAACTCGCCGGCGGCCAGCGATTCGGCGGCGCGGTTGTTCATGAACATCGCCACGATGGTGGATTCGCTCACCTCGCGCGAGCGCTGGCCACGCCGGTCTTCGGGTGGCAGGAAGTCGATCGTCCAGCTGGGTTGGGTGCCACGCGCGCCAGAGTCGATCCAGCGCCGGCCCAGCGTGACGTTGACGTGGCCGCTGGCAAAGTAGGTGTCTTGGTTGCGGGTCCATGTCTCGTCGGTGTAGACGCTTTGGTAGCTGACCTGCATGCCCAGGTGCTTGGCGAATGCCGCCGTCATGATCACCAGCGACAGGCAGTTGCCGGCGCGCACCTCGAAGGCTTCCGAGGCGGTGCGGGTGCGTTCGGCGTCGTACTCCAGCTTGAGCTGGCGCTTGCTGTAGAGCGCATCGAGCAGGCCCTTTTGCGGGCCGCGGTTGCGCAGCTGGGCGGCGATGTCGTGGTCGGCATAGCGCTTCATCGGCTCGCTCACCGCAAAGATCTCGGCCGCGCTCAACGGCGCCTGGGCGGGCGGCGCAAACAGCGCGTCGTGCAGCAGCGCGACGGTGGGTGCGGTGGGTGGCGGGCTCGCGCAGGCGGCGAGCATCAGGCTGATCAGCAAAACGGCGAAGCGTGTCATGGCGGCCTCCTTGCCAGCCATGCTATGCCTGCCGCTGGCGGTGCACATCAGGAAGGCCCCTTGGAACACCACGGGCATTGAAGACAGCTGACACAACGCGTTTCTGGGAACTGCCCGCGCGTGGTGACAATGCGGCCCTGACCCAGCCCCAGGAGCCCCGCATGAGCACGACCCTGCCACCCCCGGCCACCCCTCCGAGCCCTGGCGAGCAGCGCCGCCGCCAGGTGATGGGAGACAGCTTCGTCGACCGCGCCCTGGCGGGCGCCAACGCCTTCACCCAACCGCTGCAAGAGCACACGAACGAGCACGCCTGGGGCTCGACCTGGCTGCGCGAAGGGCTGGCGCTCAAGCAGCGCAGCCTGTGCACGGTCGCCATGCTGGCCGCGCTCGGCCACACCCACGAGCTGAAGGGCCACCTGCGCGGTGCCGTCAACAATGGCGCCACACTGGTCGAGCTGCGCGAGGTGCTGCTGCACGTGTCGCCGTATGCCGGTGTGCCCGCCTCGGCGGCGGCGTTTCGGGCGGCTTCGGAGTGGCTGGCCGCCGAAGGCCTGAGCTTCGACGACGCCCCCAGCGAATGACTGTTTGAAGGACACCATGAGCGCGATCTCCCGTTTTGTCTTGCTGCCCACCAGCGGCTTCACCGCCGACGAGCCCAACAACTCCAGCGCCACCGAAACCTTTCTCACCACCATGGGCGCGCCGGGGGCGCGGCGCGTGGCGACTCTGGCTCCCCATTCAGCGCACTTCAAGGTGCTGGACTCGATTCAGTCGAACGGCGCGAAGCTGGTGTCGATGTCCAACGTGGCGGTGATGCAGCTCAAGCGCGAGCAGCCCGGCCTGCGTGTGGTGCCCGAGGTGTATTACCCCTCGATGCGGGCGCCGCGGCCGCGCATCCTCACCGGGCTGCAGGCTTTTTCGGCACGGGCCACGCTGGCGCAGCCGCGCGTCAAGGTGGTGCTGCAAGGCAGTGGCAAGCCGCTGCGCGGGGTGGAGGTGATCGCCTTCAGCGACTACGAGGCAGGCAAGGGCGCACAAGGCAGCACCAACGCGCGTGGCGAGGTCGAGCTGGAACTGCCGCGCTCGGTGCGTGTGCTGCAGAGGGTCTATGTCTACCCGTCACACAGCGCCTGGCCGGTGCTGCTGAAAGACTGGCCGCTGCACGAGGGGGTGATCGCGCTGCCGGAGATCAACCTCGGCTTCACCGATTCGCGCACCAAGGCCTACCCCAAGCGGGCCTTGACCGATGGCGCGGGTGTGACGGTGGGTGTGATCGACACCGGCATCGGCCCGCACACCGGGCTGGCGGTGAGTGGCGGCATGAACGCCGTGACCGGCGAAGACCCGACCGACTGGTCTGATGCCGACATCCACGGCACCCACGTGGCCGGCATCATCGCCGGCCAGTGCGGCGGCTTTCTCGGTGTGGCGCCGGGTGTCAGCCTGCGGGCCTACCGGGTGTTTGGCAAAAACGCGCAAGGGGCGTCGAGCTTTGCCATCGCCAAGGCGATCGACCGCGCGGTGGCCGACGGCTGCGACCTGCTCAACCTGAGCCTGGGCGGCGGCCCCAGCGACCAGACCACCAGCGAGGCCATCAAGGCCGCGCGCGCCAAGGGCGTGGTGTGTGTGATCGCAGCCGGCAACGACGGCGGCGCCGTGGCCTGGCCAGCGCGCCACCCGCTGTCCCTGTCGGTTTCGGCGCTTGGCTTCCAGGGCCTGTGGCCAACGGGCGCGATGCAGGCCCAGACGGTGCAGCCGCCGATGGGCAAGGAGCACAGCTTCATCGCCGATTTTTCCAACACCGGCCCCGAGATCGACGTGGCCGGGCCGGGTGTGGGCGTGATCTCGTGCATCCCCCACGACCGTTTTGGTGTGATGGACGGCACCTCGATGGCCTGCCCGGCCGTCACGGGCGCCGTGGCGCGGCGGCTGGCGGCGGATGCGAAGACGCTGGCCCTGCCGCGCGATGGTGAGCGCTCGGACGCCATCATCCGGCTGGCCTTGGAAACCGCGCGCGACATGGATTTGCCACCTTTTGCGCAGGGAGCGGGCCTCGC
>NZ_JANOCG010000594.1:0-12433 GCF_031412075.1 Rhizobacter sp. | reverse complement strand
AAGGTGTGAGGCTTCAGCGCACCACCGGCGGTGGTGGCGGCGGCAGTGGCGGCAAGGGCCTGCACTGCCCCTGGCGCTCGATCCAATAGACCACGTTGCCCACCACCGCGATGCTGCCCGACACCACGGCGCTCGCAGCGGCCACCACACCGGCACCCACCAGCAGCGCCACACACCCATCGTTGGAGCAGCCGCCGAAGGCGCCGATCTGCTGCACCTCCAGCGTCATCTGGCGGCGCTGCATCTGACAGTCGTGGTCGTAGACGCTGTCGGTGCGTGGCACCACCACACACGCCGTGAGCAGTGCAACGAGGGTCAGGGTGATGAGCGGTTTCACGGCAAGTGGCACGGGCGCGAAGCGCTGTGTTTGGCACAGCCTAACCGAGCGGCCGCACGCCCCCTCTGGCTTTGCACCACTTCGTCACGAAACGTAACGCCCGCCCTCGCGGACGCCCCCCTACCATTTCGGCCATGCACCGGCTGCTGCTTGTCGAGTCCTCTCCCACCCTGCGCCGCGGCATGGAAAAGCTGTTGCTTCGCCACGGCTTCAACGTGATCGCGCTGCCGGCCGACGAAGCAGCCCTCATCACCCTGGAGCAAGAGCTCGCGCGCGGCCTCGGCACGGTGATCGTCGGCTGGTCGACCACGCCGGCCGCCATCAGCCTGGCGCTCACCCACCGCCTGCACAAACCCGATTGCCGCCAGGTGGCCTTGCTGGTGCTGGCCGCCGACCCGGCACATGTGGAGGCCCGCCTCGCCACCGAGCGCCCCTTCACGCAGGTGCTGCGCCTGCAGCGCCCTTCGGAGGTGCCGCGCCTGGTGCGTGGCCTGCTCGCGCAGGTGGCCAATGAAACGCGGCCGAATGCGGAGTCGCCCAACGCCCTGAAAGTGCTGTTGGTCGACGACTCGCGCACCAGCCGCACCAAGTACCAGCGGGTGCTGCGCAACCACGGGTACGCGGTGGTGGCCTGCGAGCACGCCGAAGCGGCGCTCGCCAAGGTGCAGACCGAGCGCTTCGACCTGGCGGTGATCGACTACTTCATGCCCGGCCTGAACGGCGCGGCGCTGTGCCGCGCCTTGCGCGAGCTGCCCGCCACCCGCGACCTCACGCTCGCGGTGCTGACCGGCTCGTACGAAGACGGCCTCATCAGCGACTGCCTCGAAGCGGGCGCGATGGAGTGCATGTTCAAGAACGAGTCCGACGAACTTTTCATCGCCCGCGTCGACAGCATGGCCCGCCTGCGCGAGCGTGAGCAGCGCCTGAAGGCCGAGAGCCAGCGGCTGGAGCTCATCCTCGCGTCGGTGGGCGACGGCGTGTACGGCGTCGACCGCAGCGGGCGCATCACCTTCGTCAACCCGACCGCGCTGCGGCTCTTGCAGTGCACGCACGAAGACGAACTGGTGGGCCTGCAAGCGCACGAGCGCATCCACCATGCCGACGAACGCGGCCGCCCGGTGCCCGCCGAAACCTGCTTCCTGCAACAGGCTTATGAGCTGGGCGACTCGCTCAGCAATTGGGAAACCGTGTTCTGGCGCACCGACGGCGAGCTGGTCAACGTGGAGTGCACCGTGCGCCCTCTCTTTCACAGCTCGCACCAGGAGGCTGAGTGTGCCGGCGTGGTGGTCGCCTTCAGAGACATCGCCGAGCGCAAGCGCCACGAGGCCGAAACGCAGTGGCAGCTGCGCCACGACCACCTGACCAAGCTGCACAACCGCCGCCACTTCGAATACATGCTGGAGCAGGAGATCTTTCGCCTGCGCCGCAGCACCGAACAAAGCGCGCTGCTGTTCATCGACCTCGACCGTTTCAAGCTCATCAACGACAGCGCCGGCCACGCCGCCGGTGATGCGCTGCTGGCGAGCATCGGCCGCAAGCTGAAAGGCCGCTCGCGCCAGAGCGACCTGGTGGCGCGCCTGGGCGGCGACGAGTTTGCGGTGCTGCTGCGCCATGTCGACGACGGCAACGTGATCGCGCTGGCCGAGAAGTTTCGCGCCATCCTCGACGAAGAGCGTTTCAACCACGGCGGGCGCGAGTTCGACGTCTCGGGCAGCGTGGGCATTGCGCGGCTCAGCCGCCACACCCTGTCGCCCGCCTATGCGATGAACTGCGCCGACGCGGCCTGCCACGTGGCCAAACGCCAGGGCCGCAACCGCATCCACATGTTCGACCTGGGCGGTGACGCCGGCGCCTTGGCCGCCTTGCAGCAGAGCTGGTCGGAGCGGCTGAAGATCGCACTCGCGGCCGGCAACTTTGCGCTGCAGTTCCAGCCCATCTTCGACCTGCGCCGCTTGCCGGCCGGTGCCTTGAGCGGCCCCGATTGGCAGGCCGCGCTGGAGCGGCACACCGCTTCGGCCGTCTACGCGCACGAGGTGTTCTTGCGGCTGGACGATGTCGACACCCTGCTCGCGCCACGCGCGTTCTTGTCGCAGGCCGAACGCTTCGAGCTGATGCCGGCGCTCGACACCTGGGTCGTCAACCGCCTGGCGCTGATGCTTGGCCAGCGCGACACGCGCGTCGCACAGCGCCTGCACATCAACGTGGCGGCGGTGTCGCTGCTCGACTCGGCTTATGTCGCGCGGCTCACCGCCTTGTTGCGCAGCGGTGCGTTTGCACCCGGCCAGCTGTGCCTGGAGCTCAAGGAGAGCGAGATCGCCGGCCACCTGGCGCAGCTGCAACCCGTGCTCGAAGGAATCCACCAGCTCGGCACGCAGCTGACGCTCGACGAATACGGCCGCGGCTTCGGCGGCCTGGGCCATTTGCGCAGCCTGCCCCTGAGTGCGGTCAAGCTCGACGGCAGCCTGGTGCAAAGCCTGGCCAACGACGAGGTGGGCGTGATGATGGTGCGTGCCATGACCGACCTCGCCCACGCGATGAACGTGGTGGTGATCGCCCCGCTGATCGAAGACGCCGCGTCATTGCAACTGCTGCAAGGTGCAGGCGCCGACTGCGCGCAGGGTTTTGTGCTGGGCATGCCCAGCGACGAGTGGGCGGAGCTGGAGGCGCTTTAGGCGCTTCGTCATTCCCACGCAGGCGGGAGTCCAGCGTTCGGGCGTGCGCGCCAAGCCGTGCTCGTGCCGCCAGGCTCACCGCCAAGGCGCCAAGAACGCAAAGGTCGCGAAGAAGCCCGAAGCCTTCTCTTGCTTTGCGCTCTTTGCGTTCTTGGCGCCTTGGCGGTAAAAAAACCGCGCCCTGGCTCCGCCCAAGAATGACGTCAGGCGCGCTTGGGAATCTCCAACCCCCGCTGCACCGCCGGCCGCGCCACAAAGGCTTTCAGCACCCGGTCCACTTCCGCAAACTCCTGGTAGCCGACCAGCTCGCTGGCTTCATAGAACCCGATCAGGTTGCGCACCCACGGAAAGATGGCGATGTCGGCGATGGAGTAGTCGTCACCCATGATCCAGGCGCGGCCCTTGAGGTGCCGGTCGAGCACCGACAGGAGCCGCTTCGACTCGGCCACGTAGCGGTCGCGCGGGCGCTTGTCTTCGTAGTCCTTGCCGGCAAACTTGTGGAAGAAGCCGAGCTGGCCAAACATCGGCCCGATGCCGCCCATCTGGAACATCAACCACTGGATGGCCTGGTAGCGGCGCGCCGGATCGCTCGGCAGGAGCTGACCGGTCTTCTCGGCGAGGTAGAGCAGGATGGCGCCCGACTCGAACAAAGCCAGCGGTTGGCCGCCCGGCCCGTGCGGATCGATGATCGCGGGGATCTTGTTGTTCGGGTTGAGCGACAAGAACTCGGGTGACAGCTGGTCGTTGGTGGTGAAGCTCACCAGGTGCGGCTCGTAGGCCAGGCCCGTCTCTTCCAGAAAGATCGACACCTTCACGCCATTGGGTGTGGGCAACGAATAGAGCTGCAGGCGCTCGGGGTGTTGGGCAGGCCATTTCTGGGTGATGGGGAAAGCGGTGAGGTCGGTCATGAAGCGCGCAGAGGCCGGGGTGGACAGGCCGGCGATTTTGCGGCGCCTGCTCACCAAGTGGGGGCCCGCAGCCGCCAAGGCCTCACACCCCGCAGGGCCAGTTCACACCCGCTCTACAAACGCCGCTCAGGCCGGTAGGCCCTGACCATCGCCTGAAGGCTTTGCCGCTCGGCGTCCGGCAACGACTGCGCCAGTGAGGGGTCGGCCAGCACCGCCTGCGCCACCGTGAACTCATCGCCCGTTCGCAACCGGCCGCGCTTGAGCATGGCCGCGTACCGGCCCCACACGCGAAACCGCACATGAGACAGGCTGAGCAGGCCCTTGGCGTGCATTTCGATGTCGAGCGCCATCACCTGGGACAGCGGCCAGGGAGACGATATTTCCATGCAGTTGTTGACCGCCATGCGCAGCCCGGAAGAGGCGCACGCGGCCGACTCCTGCTCTTGTCGCTCGAGCAGTGCCAAGGGTCGATCGTGGGCGGAAGCCTCACGTTGATCGAGGAAGCGCTCGGAGAAAAAACGCAGGAACGCCTTCATGTCGGCGTAGTCGGCGGTGGATGGCATGGCAGGGTCAGGGTGTCGTGGGCACGGAGTATGTGAGCTCGGCGAAACCCGGCCCGACGTAGCGCACGCCCTGCAGGCGCAGCGAGGGCGACACGATGCGGCGCGGCAGCAAGGGCCTGCCGGAGCCCAGCGTCACCGAGCCGACTTGAACGATCACCTCGTCCAGCAAGCCGGCATCGTGGAACTGGCCCACCAGGTCGCCACCACCGACCAGCCAGACATTCTTGCCGCCGGCCGCCAACACCATGGCGTCATGCACCGGCTTCACGTCGCCCCGCACGAAGTGAATGTTGGCCGCAGGCACACGCGGCAGCTGGCGGCGGCTGAACACCCAGGTCGGTTGCGCGTAAGGCCAGGCGGCCTGCTCCGCAGAGCCTGGCTTGACGATGTGGCGCAGCATCCACTCGTAGGTCGACGAGCCCATGGCGAGCGCGCCCACCCCTTGAATGAAAGTGGGGTAGCTGGTGTCGTTGATGTCGCCGAGCGGGAACAGCCACTCCAGCGAGTGGTCGTCTGTCGCGATGAAGCCATCGAGGCTGCTGGCGGTGTAGTACTGGGTTTTCATGTCGGCCTCGTCAAACGGTTCCCGCCGGCCCACAAGGCCCAGCCCGCGAGCAAGAAGGTGGCGGCGATGCCCAGACCGTACATCGCGACACCCCCGTAGCCACCAACCTTGGCCGGGTTGAGAAAAGGGTACGGGTACCAGCCCACGCTGGCGCCGCGCCACAACACGTAAACAAGATAGGCGACGGGGAACACCAAGGCCAGCGCGATGAGCTTGGCGTCGAGCTTCGCGGCGGGCGGCCGCAACAGCCAGTCCAACACCACGGCCACCGGCATCAGGTAGTGCACGATGAAGTTGACCCAGGGACGCAGCGCACCCAGGTCGACGTTGCGCAGCAGCACGGCGAAGACAAGACCCACCACCACCATGTTCACCGCCGACACATATCGCAGTGCATCTCGCCACGCGCCCGCGTGGGCGGATCGGCTCAACACGCTGAAGAGCAACACGAACGCAGCGAACAAATTCGACAGGTTGGTGAAGTAGCTGAAAAAGTTCAAGCTGCTGAATCCCGCCCCGATGTGCAGCCACAGCTGCCATCCAACCGCCGAGAGAACCAGTGCTGCGAGGAGGGAGCGGGTGAGGATGGTCAGCATGGGGTGTGAACAGGCGTTAGAAGCTCGACCCGGGTTCGGCCAGAAAGGCCAGCTCTTCGGGTGTGGAGGCACGGCCGAGTATGGCGTTGCGATGCGGGTAGCGGCCAAAACGGTCGACAATGGCTTTGTGCCGCAACTCGAAGTCGAGACTGTGTTGAGCGGTGTGCTCACGAAACAAGCGCTCTGCCTCCCGGTGGATCAACCTCGACTCGCTGTGCATGTAAGGCATGTACAAGAAGGCCCGCTCTTCGGGCGCCAGCGCCCCGTCGGCTTGCACCGCCACGGCCTCTTGAGCCAACACCAAGGCCAGCGGGTCGGCCGCAAAAGCCAGCGGCGTGCCACGGTGCATGTTCCTTGAAAACTGGTCGAGAACAATCACCTCGGCCAGCCGGCCACTGGGATGCGCGCGCCACTCGAAAAGCTCGCCGCGCAAAGCCTGCGCGTGAAGACCCGAGAACCTGTCGGCGATCAAACGATCGAACGCGGTGTCGACCTTCCACCACTGCGCAGGCGCAATCTCGGCGAACCAGAATTCAAGTACGGACGTGTGCACGATGGCCTCTCGGTCGCTGGGTTGTGGGTCAGGCGTCACCAGAACGCATCGTCTTCACGTTCACGCACCAGCTGGACGCTGTACTCGGCGAGCTTTCGGATCAGGCCCTCCGGCAAGGGCTCGGCGTAGGGCAGCTGCAGCGTGCCCTGGGTCGTCGTGTGCTTTTCCAGTTGCTTGCGAAAACGCGCCAGCGCCGCCGCGGGTGGCGCAAAGCTGCAGTGTTTCTTGTGCGCCGAAAACGCAAACACGAAGCGCGGCTCCACGAAGAAAGGCGTGCCCCACTTGATGGCCTCTTCGGCCTGCGGTGCCACGCTCTTGAGCAAGGCATGAAGCTCGCGCAAAAGCGGCCGGCCCTCGGCCGGGGCGGCCTCGATGTAGTCGGCGATCGTTTTGGGGCGCGGGGCTGCCATCGGTGTGCGGTGTCTCGTCAACGGCCGACCCGCAGGCCCACCCGGGTGTTGTGAAGCTCGTAGACGTACGCCGCCCGGCAGGCTTGGCCGCGTGGGCTGGAGCGCAGCAGCTCGTCGCCTTCGATGCTCTTGATGCGGCGACGCAGCTCCCTCGCCATCTGGCTGACCGTCCAGGTGGAGACCGAGGCGCAGAACTTCGGCACCTCGGTGGGTGACAGCAAGGCCAGCACGAAGCCGGTGCAACTGCCCACGGCCACACGCAGCGCCTCACGGTGCGCGTCGACCACCTTCGAGCCGCTGCCGCGCGCCAATTGAACCGAGAGGCTCACCGCGGGCAGGCGGCAAGCGGCCGTGCCCTGGTGGAGGGCGAGCATGTGGGTTGACGAAGGCGTGCCGAGATAGGCGTTGACCTCGTCGACACCCACCCGGTACAGGCGTTGCTCCAGGTCGCTGACCAGCGCTTCAGACGCCATCACGCGCCCCGGCCACACCGCCGCCGCCAGCGCGACCAGTAACGCGAGCACCGCACCCGAGCCCTGTGTGTGATGGAACAAAACCGGCCCCCATACAATCCCGCGCCTGATGACGCACATGACACCAACTTTGAAAACCACCTCGAAAGCAACTGCCTCCGGCAAACAGCGCGTGCCCGACACCGCGACGAAGAACGAAGACCGCCTGGTTCAGGCCAAGCAGCCCACGGCGTCCGTGATCAAGACCGTGCTCGTCGCCTCTTACGGCTGGCCGACCGAAGCGATGATGCCTTCGAAGAGGCAGCCGGCGCGGCGTTGAGGGCTAGCTCACGCGACGCTTCACGCCGCCCTTCTCGCTGGCTCGCTTTGATGAAGGAACTTGGTGTACAGATCGCGCGGCGGCGCCACTGAAATCGACTTGAGCACCTGGCCCACGTTGCCTCGGTGATACCCGCCGTGGGTCACCACGTGAAGCAGGATTTCTTCGCGAGACATGCGGCCTCGGTCGCCATCGGTGAAGGCGAAGTCCAGCGTTTCAGCACAGGCCGCAGCGGGCAGCGCAGCCACGTAGTGGATGTACCAGCTGTCCGTGGCCTCGACATCGGCGCGGAGCTGCGCGAGAGTGGGCGTTTCCGTCGTGTTGGTGGCGTCAAACGGTCGGGGCTCGCCGCTCAGGTGTGCACGAAATAGTCGATCCACCACGTAGATGTGATTGAGCGTGCGCGTGCAAGTGTGAAGCTGTTCGCCGTGCTCGGCTGGCAGCGTCGCCAAAAGAGCGAACAGCTCACGGTTGGCCCAGGCCTTGTAGGCGAAGAGAGATTTCAGGGTTTCGATGGACATGGCGACTCCATGGTGAAACATTCACAACTCAGCCTGTGTAGGGGCCCTTGACCTCGCCCCAGCCCCACTTGGGCATGGGCGCGTGTTCATCCACGGTGGCCCCTGGCTGCGAGTTGATCACAGCCAGCCTCGACCCCCATTCCAGGTAGCCCACCAGCGCGGACCGGAACTCCGGGTCTTCTGGCAGGCCGAGCTCATCGGCCGTGGCGAGCAGCAGCTCGACCCAGCGGCGCCGCTTGTCTTGCGTGAGGTGGCGATTCAAATGCTGCTGAATCATGCGGGGGTGGCCCCCATGACGCTCCGAGTAGGCCGCCGGGCCACCGAGAACCTCCGCCAGGAAGGCGGCCACATGCTCAGGGTGATCGGCCCCCATGTGGGCAAAGACAGGCTTGAGCAACTCGTCTTGGTGGACGTGCTGATAGAAACGCGTCGTCAGGCGATTGAGTGCATCGATCCCGCCCAGCCATTCGTAGAGGGTCGGTGTGTCAGACGTCTGCATATCGGGATATCTCCAACTGCGGTCTCGGGTTTGACAGGACAGACCGGTCAGGCGCTGCCGGCACGAGGGCGAACCGGAATGTAGGCCTCGACCAAGGACTTCGGATTTCCTGGATCAAAGTTTTCGTTGTATCGCTCGAAGAGGGGTGTTTCGGTTTGCAAGAAACCTGACGAGGGCAACCACGTCTCGAATATGAACCCGAACGCGGAGCCGATGTCAGACAAGGGGAACTCGAAAACGGCGTACTGACCAGCAGGAAGTGTCTGCGTGGTCATTGCATCTGGAACCTTCACGGCGGAAGGTACCGACACTGCTGCCAGGTAGTTCAGCCTGTCGGGTTCGCCTGGCGTCATTTGCATGACACCGTAGCTGACCTGCGGCTCCAGGATCGGCTCTATCTCAGGCATGCGATCCACGAACCGCGGCCAGAGGGCCGGGATCTCTGGAGACATGGGCGTGGTGATGATCTGCATGCCGACTACTTCAAGTTGCGAACGGATGACGATTTTGGGTTCCATGATCAGATTCCTTGGCTGGCCGGAGCCGTTGATGAAGGGTTCACTGCGCCTGCATGCGACGAATCAGCACGCCGGAAATCGACACCTCCCATGGCGAGTTTTCAATTTGGCAGGTGGGAACTCAGGCCCCACCCTGGGCGACCGCCAACGCCTCCGTGATCTTTCCCTGCAATGCCGGGACGACCGCCAGGGGAATGCGGAAATCGAGGTTCACGCCCTCGCTAATGACCATGCGAATGCACACGTAGTCCGCGCCCGGCGCTGAACTGGCGTTGACGCGAACGATGTCGATGAGCGTCGACTGTTCTCCAGGTGCGACCATCTTTCCGGCGGCAATCAACCGGTCTTTTGCCGCCACTTCGGAGGCGAACAACAGGGACGCCACCAGTTGCCCGACTCGTGACGGACTCACCGCGAACCGCTCCGTGCTGCCGCCTTCCATCTCCAAGTTGAGAATGATGGCTTGGCCATCAGAAGCCGTGCCCACTTCGCTGGCTGCGCGAATGTGCCGCATGGACGAGAGATCGATATTGACTTCTGGCATGGGGTGAGATCCTTGTGTGTGAATGCGAAATCTGAGGTTTGTTCAGTGCGGCGGACATCCGAGCCACAAGTGGATGGGGGCCTGGGACCGTTCCGGTGCTGGTATCCGAGCAGACAGGCGCAAGAGAGGGTCGTTGATCTCCATGAGTACTTCATGCGGCGCACCTGCTTGCTTCATGCGCTCTGGCGTTTGACATGAGGGGCCGGCGAGGGCGATAGCCCTTGGCCACCCATCTCGACGAAAGGGTTAGCGCGCATTCTCTCCGCCGGCAACAAACCACCTGGTCGCTACGACGAGGCCGCCAACTGCACCAAGAGCCAGGCAAACCAGATGGAGGGTGCTGAGAGGGATGACACCCAACAGCTGATTGCTGGCGGCGAAGGGCGAAAGCGGCCGAATGTCTTGATGCATGACGCTATCTAGGATGACGTGTGAGTACGCTCCCAGTGCCGCACCGATGACAACTTGTTTTGGACCGAGCTCACGCCACCGAAGCAGATTGGGAAGCCAGAAGCGGGAAGCAAACCAGCGAGAACCTAGGAAAAGCAGGACGACTGCTACGAGGACGACCGTGGCTCCAACGTAGGTATGGAAGAACGCGTGCACCGGGTGATTCCGATAGACAAGGTTGTACAGCGACTCGAAATCAATGAGCACATTGGCCGCACAGAAAGACAAGAAGCTCACGTGCTTCGGTGCAACGGCATGCAGCAGTGCACCAGGACCGAAGTGAAAGGGAGTGATGGGCATGGTTCGAGTGCGCGCTGACGTTTGACATGAGGGGAGGGTTGGCCGGCATCACCACCGACGGAAGTTGTATGCAAACGGGAATTGCATCTGGCAAGGCTTGCCCGCGCAGACGGCGGGCTTGAACTTTGTGAAGAAGAGGACGGAGGCAGCGTATTGGGTCATCTCTTCGCTTGGCGAGCCAAGGGCTTTGACTTCGATGACCTCACCGTCTGCTCCGACGGTCGCCAGAAGAATGAGCTCTCCGGTCACGCCGAGCTTGTTTTGCCCCTTCCGCATGGCCTCATAGATAGGACGGAGTCCTTCTGCCGGAAAGGGAGGTTCATCTCCTGGAGCGACCCGTTCGTAGAGTTGATTCAAGGAGGCCTTTTCCTCGGCCGTGAGCTCAGCGTAGCGTTTGTTGATTGGAAGGACAGACCCTTTGACAACTTCCCGCCGTATGGCTGAGCCTGCGGACAGATCAGGGTCGCGGATTCCATAGCTTGGCTTCTCCGACTGGGCATGACTTGGCTGAGCTGCCAACAGCAGTGATACGACCATGACATTCAGAACGAAAAGTTGCATAGGTTCCTCTGCTGGCTAACGTTTGACATGAGAGGCGTGACTCGGCTTGCCGGAGTACGTCCTCTCGATGGGTTAGGCGTCCGCGCTGTCATGAATGAGACAGAGGCGCTCTGCTCCCCATACATCGATGAACACTCGTTGTAGGTGTGCTGGTTTGACGAAAGACGCCGCCTCTTCTTCCAGAAGATGGAATGCCAGTATGGCTTCGGCTGGAAACTGCTTTCCGGTCTGAGCAGGCCCGCCGGCGACGATAAGTAGTTCGTCAACGCCGGGACGGTCTTTTGCCACGATTCTTTCGTTGATGGCGTTTCGAATGTCGGCTGTCGTGGTCGACTGGCGATGTGTGTACTCGACCTCGAAGCCCGTAGCGTTCGACAGCTTGCTTCCCCGAAATGGATGGTCCGCATAGGACGATACGTACCAATTAAGCGGCCCGACCGTGCCGCTGGGCCATTCATCGCATGGAATCTCGACGTCCGTAGCCATCGAAGGGCGCTTTCGCTTGCCCAACTTATCGAAGGCTTCTACGAGCTAATCAAAGTGGGCATCGTCAACATTAGCGGGCCATGCTCCAAGCGCTCCGAAGGCCATGTCAACTTTCATTCCGGATAAGCAGCGCAGGCGGCCTTTGCCATACGCCAACAGAAGTCTGTCATGAAGTTTGGTGAAGAACGCTGCGCGTTCTCGCCTTTCAGGCGTAGCGAACACAGTGAGCTCTAGGCCGAATTTCGCGTCACTTCGTGACAGAAAAAAGTCAGGTGGGTTTGTCCCGTCTCCGATCAAGCGGAACTGCAAATGTGGAAGCTGACTTTTGATCAACCGCTTGAAGTGCTGCAGATGTGCAAACTCCATCGCTCGCTGGGTTGCAAACGCCGGCAACTGGATCAGTTCGTCCGGAGGTGAGAGGACTTCTCCATCCTTTCCCCTCGCGAGAAGCATTGGCATGAGCATGAAGTTCCTGCAAGCGGATCAGATTGGGACGCCGAACGAGAACTGGTCAGTCCAACGCAAGCCGCCCGCCAACAAAAAAGGCCCGCAGCTCAAAGCAGCGGGCCTTCTTCACCAGCGACAAGCGCCTTCGCTCAGAACGGAATGTCGTCGTCCATGTCATCAAACCCGGTCGACGACTTGCTCGGTGCCGGCTTGCTGGCCGCCGGGCGTGCGGCCGGGGCGCTGCGCTCGGGGCGCTCGCCGCGCTCGGCACCACCACCACCGCCGCCGCCGGCACCTCCGTGCGCACCGCGGCTGTAGCCACCGCCAGCGCCGCCACCTTCATCACCGCCGCCGCCTTCACGGCCGCCGAGCAGCTGCATGTTGTCGGCCATGATTTCGGTGGTGAACTTTTCCAGGCCGTCTTTGTCGGTCCACTTGCGGGTCTTCAAGCGGCCTTCGACGTAAACGGGGCGGCCCTTTTTCAGGTACTCGCCGGCGATCTCGGCCAGGCGGTCGAAGAACACCACGCGGTGCCATTCGGTTTCTTCCATCTTCTCGCCGCTGTTCTTGTCTTTCCAGTTGCGCGAGGTGGCAATGGTGACGTTGCAGATGGCGGCGCCGTTGGGGGTGTAGCGCACTTCGGGGTCGCGGCCCAGGTTGCCGATGAGGATGACTTTGTTGATCGAGGCCATGGGGGCGCTCCTGCTAAAA
>NZ_JANOCG010000593.1:0-8379 GCF_031412075.1 Rhizobacter sp. | reverse complement strand
AGCGTGGTCTGGCGACGCATCTCGTCCTGCAGGTCCTTCGGCAGCGAGTACGGCGGCAACGAACAGGCCGAATCGCCCGAATGGATGCCGGCCTGCTCGACGTGTTCCATGATCCCGCCGATCATCACGTTGCTGCCGTCGCTGATGCAGTCGACGTCGACCTCGACCGCATCGTCGAGAAAGCGGTCCAGCAGCACCGGCGACTTCTCGCTCACCTTGACGGCTTCGCGCATGTAGCGCTCGAGGTCTTTGTCGCCGTGCACGATTTCCATCGCGCGGCCACCCAGCACATAACTCGGGCGCACCACCAGCGGGTAGCCGATTTCTTGCGCCAGAACCAACGCCTGCTCTTCAGTGCGCGCGGTGCGGTTGGGCGGTTGCTTCAGGCCCAAGGTGTGCAGCAGCTTCTGGAAGCGCTCGCGGTCTTCTGCGATGTCGATGCTGTCGGGCGTGGTGCCCACGATGGGCACGCCAGCGCGCTCCAGATCAAGCGCGAGCTTCAGCGGCGTCTGGCCGCCGTACTGCACGATCACGCCGACGGGTTTTTCCTTGTCGACGATCTCGAGCACGTCTTCGAGCGTCACCGGCTCGAAGTACAGACGGTCCGAGGTGTCGTAGTCGGTCGACACGGTCTCGGGGTTGCAGTTGACCATGATGGTCTCGTAGCCGTCTTCGCGCATGGCGAGCGCGGCGTGCACGCAGCAATAGTCGAACTCGATGCCCTGGCCGATGCGGTTGGGGCCACCGCCCAGCACCATGATCTTCTTGCGGTTGGTGGGCTCTGCTTCGCACTCTTCGTCGTACGTCGAGTACATGTAGGCCGTCTGCGTGGCGAACTCGGCCGCGCAGGTGTCCACCCGCTTGTAGACAGGGCGCACCTTCTTGGCCCAGCGGGTTTCCCGGACGGCATGCTGGTGCGTGCCCAGCAGCTTGGCCAGGCGCCTGTCGGAGAAGCCCTTTTGCTTGAGGAAGCGCAGCTCCTCGGTCGACAGGCTCTCCAGCGTGCGGCCAGTGATCGCCGTTTCAGCCTGGATCAGCTGCTCGATCTGCGCGAGAAACCACGGGTCGATCGCGGTTTCTTCGAAGATCTCTTGCAGGCTCATGCCGATGCGGAAGGCGTCGCCCACGTAAAGAATGCGCTCAGGGCCGGCTTCGCCGATCTCCTGGATGATTTCTTCTCGGTCGGTGCTGCGCTCGGTCAGGCCGTCGATGCCGGTTTCCAGGCCGCGCAAGGCCTTCTGGAAACTTTCCTGGAAGGTGCGGCCCATGGCCATCACCTCACCCACCGATTTCATCTGCGTGGTCAGGCGTGAATCGGCGGCGGGAAATTTTTCGAAGGCAAAACGCGGGATCTTGGTGACCACATAGTCGATGCTGGGCTCGAACGAAGCCGGTGTGGCGCCACCGGTGATGTCGTTGCGCAGCTCATCGAGCGTGTAGCCCACGGCCAGCTTGGCCGCCACCTTGGCGATGGGGAAACCCGTCGCCTTGGAGGCCAGAGCTGAAGAACGGCTCACGCGCGGGTTCATCTCGATGACGACCATTCGGCCGTCTTTCGGGTTGATGGAAAACTGCACGTTGGAGCCGCCCGTGTCCACGCCGATCTCGCGCAGGATCGCGATGCTCGCGTTGCGCAGCAGCTGGTATTCCTTGTCGGTGAGCGTCTGCGCCGGGGCCACGGTGATGGAGTCACCGGTGTGGATTCCCATCGGGTCGAGGTTTTCGATCGAGCAAACGATGATGCAGTTGTCGGCGCGGTCGCGCACCACTTCCATCTCGAACTCTTTCCAGCCGATGAGGCTTTCTTCGATCAGCAACTCTTTGGTGGGCGACAGGTCGAGGCCGCGCTTGCAGATCTCTTCGAACTCTTCCGGGTTGTAGGCGATGCCGCCGCCGGTGCCGCCCAGCGTGAAACTCGGGCGCACCACCATCGGGAAGCCATTGCCACCAATCTCTTGCTGGATGCGGCGTTGAACGTTGAGCGCGTCTTCCATCGAGTGCGCGATGCCGCTCTTGGCCGAGTGCAGGCCAATGCCGGTCATGGCGTCCTTGAACTTCAGGCGGTCTTCGGCCTTCTCGATCGCCTTCTCGTTCGCACCGATCATCTCGACGTTGTATTTGGCAAGCACGCCGTTCTTGTGCAGGTCAAGCGCGCAGTTGAGCGCCGTCTGGCCGCCCATGGTGGGCAGCACCGCGTCGGGGCGCTCTTTCGCGATGATCTTCTCGACCACTTGCCAGGTGATGGGCTCGATGTAGGTCACATCGGCCATCTCCGGGTCGGTCATGATCGTCGCCGGGTTGCTGTTGACGAGGATGACCTTGTAGCCCTCTTCACGCAGCGCCTTGCAGGCCTGTGCGCCGGAGTAATCGAACTCGCAGGCCTGGCCGATGATGATCGGGCCGGCGCCGATGATGAGAACCGATTTGATGTCTGTGCGCTTAGGCATTTGTCTTCTTCTCCTGGCTCTTTTCCATCAGCGCGGTGAAACGGTCGAACAGGTAGGAAATGTCATGCGGTCCGGGTGAGGCCTCGGGGTGGCCCTGGAAGCAGAAAGCGGGTTTGTCGGTGCGGGTCAGGCCTTGCAGCGTGCCGTCGAACAGGCTCACGTGCGTGGGGCGCAGGTTGCCGGGCAGAGTCTTTTCGTCGACCGCAAAACCGTGGTTCTGACTGGTGATGCTCACCCGCCCGGTGTCGAGGTCTTTCACCGGGTGGTTGGCGCCATGGTGGCCGAACTTCATCTTGAAGGTCTTGGCACCCGAAGCCAGCGCCAGGATCTGGTGCCCCAGGCAAATGCCGAAGGTCGGGATGCCGGCGTCGATGAGTTCACGCGCTGCACGGATGGCGTAGTCGCATGGCTCGGGGTCGCCGGGGCCGTTGCTCAAGAAAATACCATCGGGCTTGCGTGCCAGCACGTCAGCGGACGATGTCTGTGCAGGCACCACGGTCACCTTGCAACCGCGGCTGGCCAGCATGCGAAGGATGTTGCGCTTGACGCCGAAGTCGTAGGCCACCACGTGGAATCGCGGTGACTTGAGTTGGCCGTAACCGCCCTCGAGCGCCCATTCGGTTTCGGTCCATTCGGTGACTTCGGTCTGCGTCACCACCTTGGCCAGATCCAGGCCATTCATGGCCGGAGCGGACTTCGCCAACGCGATGGCTTTGTCGGTGTGCGCCGAGGTCAGCACCTGGCCAAGCGGCAGCGTGAAGATGCAACCGTTTTGCGCGCCCTTACTGCGCAAGATGCGTGTCAGTCGGCGGGTGTCGATGTTGGCAATGGCCACCGTGCCTTCGGCCTTGAGGTAGTCCGCCAGCGTCATGCTCTGGCGAAAGTTGGACGCCAGCACCGGCAGGTCTTTGATGATCAAGCCAGCCGCGTGCACCTTGCTCGCTTCGACGTCTTCGGTGTTGATGCCGTAGTTGCCGATGTGCGGGTAGGTGAGCGTGACGATCTGGCGGCAATAACTCGGGTCGGTGAGGATTTCCTGGTAGCCGGTGAGTGCG
Organism: Rhizobacter sp.; assembly: GCF_031412075.1. Taxonomy (GTDB): domain Bacteria; phylum Pseudomonadota; class Gammaproteobacteria; order Burkholderiales; family Burkholderiaceae_C; genus Rhizobacter. The sequence continues at coordinate 4,877 of NZ_JANOCG010000593.1, read as the reverse complement.
GTGTTGAACACCACTTCACCAACAGTGTGACCGGTGGCACCGATCGACACGCCCTGGAAGACCGTTCCGTCCGCGAGTGCTAGGAGAGCCTGAGCTTGGTTTGGCAGCAATGGCGGGGGCACACGATTCTCCGATTTGTGCGCGCCCAGCTCTGCTCTTCGAGCACGAGACCGGTTGAGAAAACTGGGGGGAGTTTTCGGCAGGAAACAGCGAGAGATTCGCTGGGCGGGTGGGGTTGCGGGTAAACCTTCGAATTGTACCCGAGGGCACGCGCTCAAAGCCCCCCTAGACGAGTAGGAACGCCCATCGCTTCAAGAGTCCTGAGCAGACCGCTTAAGAAGCGGGCCATGGCCCTCTCGCGCTCACATAATCCGGGCTGGTCAAAACAAGAGGAGTGACACATGAAGGGCGACCCCAAGGTCATCGAGCTGCTCAACGCTCAATTGAAAAACGAGCTAACCGCCATCAACCAGTACTTCCTGCACTACCGCATGCTGAAGCATTGGGGCCTGGACAAGCTGGCCGCCAAGGAATACGACGAGTCGATCGGCGAAATGAAGCATGCCGACCGCCTGATGGACCGCATCTTCACGCTCGACGGGCTACCTAACCTGCAAGACCTGGGCAAGCTGCTGGTCGGTGAAGACACGGTAGAGATACTGAACTGCGACCTGAAGTCGGAGATGGGCGCACAAGCGACCATCAAGGACGGCATCGCGCATTGCGAAACTGTGCGCGACTATGTGTCACGCGACCTGCTCCAAGACATCCTCGACGACACCGAAGAGCACATCGATTTCCTAGAAACCCAGCTCGATCTGGTCACCAAGGTCGGTTTGCAAAACTACCTGCAGTCGCAAATGGGCGAAATCGCGTCCTGATCAGCCTACAAATCCTACCTCTGCACATGGGTGCTGGGCGGGACTTGAATTGCGAATCATTCTTATTTATGATCACATCCAACGGCCTGACGTCGGGGCCTTGGAGCGAACTCATGATTGTGTGTGTCTGCCAACGCATTTCTGACCGTGACATCGAGCGCCACGCCCGCAATGGCTGCGCAAGCTTCGACGAGCTGCAGATGGATTCAGGCGTCGCGTCTTGCTGCGGGCGCTGCACCGACTGCGCGCGCGATGTTTTCGAGTCGGCTCGTGCCTCGGGCCACCGGCCTCATGGTCCCACCCACCACGCCATGATCTCCGCTGCCGCCTGAGTCCTGTCGACCACCCGATCAAAGGGCGGCGATGCCCGCCTTGGCCACTTGGGCGTCTTCGCTGGCTTTGACGCCGCTGACACCCACCGCCCCCACACACTGCCCCTGCACCAGGATCGGCACCCCGCCCTCCAGCAAGCCGCGCACCTCGGGTGCGCTCAGGAAAGCGTTGCGCCCCTGGTTGATCATGTCCTCATAGACCTTGCTTTCGCGCTGGCCGAGGGCCGCGGTGTGTGCTTTTGCCGGTGCGATGTGAGCGGAAATGGGCGCTGCGCCGTCCAGGCGCTGCAACCACAGCAAATGGCCACCGTCGTCGACGATCGCGATGGTCACCGCCCACCCATGGCTCAGCGCCTCGGCCTCAGCTGCGGCTGCAACCCGCTTGATGTCGTCCAGGCCCAGCATTGGTTTGGTCTTCATGCGCACTCCGTTGTTGTGAGTTCACCGAGCATGCCTCATGCCCGCCCGACCAGGTTTTGGCGAATGCCACAGCGGGACAGTGGGGAACTAGAATCCTGTCGGCCGGGTCTGAGCCCGCATCGCGTTCAAATCAAGGAGGTTTCATTCATGAACGACAACCTGCAAACAGCTTACGGTCTGACCTGTTCGGTGAGCACCGTCGAACAGCGCAACCGTGTTCTCCGCAACACCTATTGGCTGCTGGCGCTTTCGCTGATTCCCACCGTGCTTGGCTCGTGGGTCGGCATGCAAATGGGGTTCACGTGGTTCGCCGCCAACCCCTTCATCGGCTTCATGGTGTTCATGGGCATTGCCTTTGGCTTCTTCTTTGCGATCGAGAAAACAAAGAACTCCGGCCTGGGCGTCGTCTTGCTGCTGGCCTTCACCTTCTTCATGGGCCTGATGCTGTCGCGCCTGCTCGGCGGGATCCTCGGCAACTTCCGCAACGGCAGCCAGCTGATCGCCATGGCGTTCGGCGGCACGGCATTGGTGTTCTTCGGCATGGCCACCCTGGCCAGCACGATGAAGCGTGACATCTCCGGCATGGGCAAGTGGCTCTTCGTCGGCCTGATCGGCATCATCGTGGCCAGCGTTGCCAACATCTGGCTGCAGATGCCAGCTCTGATGATGACGGTGTCGGTGCTGGCGGTGCTGATCTTCTCGGCCTACATGCTGTACGACCTGAAGCGTGTGGTGGACGGTGGCGAGACCAACTACGTCTCGGCCACGCTGGCGATCTACCTCGACGTCTACAACGTCTTCGTGCACCTGCTGAGCCTGCTCGGCATCATGGGTGGCGAGCGCGACTAACGCCCTCGACGGGTTGGCAAGGTGGGGGGGCCTTTGGGCCCCCTTCACTTTTTTTGCTCAACCTTTTTCGAACACCGCCATGCTCTCGACGTGGGCCGTGTGCGGGAACATGTTGATCGCGCCCGCCGCCACGCAGCGGTAGCCGGCCTGGTGCACCAGCAAACCGGCATCGCGCGCGAGCGTGGCGGTGTTGCAGCTCACGTAGACGATGCGGCTCGGAGGCTGATAGCCCTCCACCGGCGCCGCAGCCAGATCGGCCAAGGCCTTGGCCAGGGCAAACGCCCCTTCGCGTGGCGGGTCGACCAGCCATTTGTCCGCCGCGCCGTACTGGGCCAGTTCCTCGGGCGTGACCTCGAACAGGTTGCGCGCGACGAAGCTGGTCTTCGCCGCCAGGCCATTGAGCGCAGCGTTCTCACGCGATCTCGCCACCAGCGCCTCGCTGCCCTCGATGCCCAGCACCTCGCGCGCCTGCTTGGCGATCGGCAGCGTGAAGTTGCCGAGCCCGCAAAACCAGTCGATCACGCGCTCGTCTGGCCGGGCGTCCAGCAGCCGCAGGGCACGGCTGACGAGCACCCGGTTGATGTGGTGATTGACCTGCGTGAAGTCGGTCGGCTTGAACGGCATGGTGATGCCGAATTCGGGCAAGCTGTAGGCGAGTTGTGGCCCACCGGCATCGAGCAGCTGAACCGTTTCCGGCCCCTTGGGCTGCAACCACCACTGCACGCCGTGCTCGCCGGCAAACTCCCGAAGCCGCTGCAAGTCATGCGCACTCAGCGGCTCCAGGTGGCGCAGCACCAGCGCCGTGATCTCGTCACCGACCGCCACTTCGATCTGAGGCAAACGGTCTCGCTGGTCCATGCCCGCGACCAGGTGGCGCAGAGGAACCAGCATCGCGCTCAGGTGAGGCGGCAGCACCTCGCAGCTGTCCATGTCGGCCACATAGCTCGACTTGCGCTCGTGAAAACCCACCAGCACACGCTCTTTCTTGACCACGTAGCGCACAGACAAACGCGCCCGGTAGCGGTAGCCCCAGGCCGGCCCTTCGATCGGGCGCAACACACGCTCGGCCTTGACCTTGCCCAGGTGCCACAGCGCGTCTTCAAGCGCGCGCTGCTTGGTCGCCACCTGCGCGCCCACATGAAAGTGCTGCATCTTGCAGCCGCCACAGGTGCCGAAATGGCGGCACCCCGGCGTCACACGTTGTGAGCTTTCGCGGCGCAGCGCCACCATGGTGGCTTGCTCCCAGTTGTTTTTCTTGCGCTGAACGCTGACAAGCACTTCTTCGCCGGGCAATGCCCCGTCGATGAAAACCACCTTGCCCTCGGCGTTGTGCGCCACTCCTTGTGCTTCGAGGTCGAGTGACTCGACCTTCAGCCATTCATCTGCTGCTGTCATGGGGCTGATTGTCTCAGCCATCGCCCAGAGGGCAATGGCCTTCGTAGGCGCAAGGCCCGACGCAGGTCGGCCCTTGTGTCCGACTCAGCCCTCGCGCCCAACTAAAAAAGCGAGTCGCGGTTGATGCCGCTGCGCACCATGCGGCGCTTGAGCTTGATCAGCGCCTCTTGCTGGATCTGTCGGATGCGCTCACGCGTGAGGCCCAAACGCTCGGCCAGCACCTCCAGCGTCTCGGGCTCGCGGTCTCGCAGGCCGTAGCGGCCGGCCAGCACTTCGCGCTCGCGTTCGTTGAGCTCGTCCAGGCCGTGCTGTAACAGCAGCTCGACCTCGTTGTGCAGCGTGAGGCTCGCCGGGTCGCTCGCCCCGTCGTCGGCCACGCTGTCGAGCATGGATTCGGAGCCTTCACGGTCGAGGGGCGCATCGAGTGATGCCGGCGCTTCCGAGAACTTCAGCAGCTCACTCACCTCTTGCACCGGGCGGCCAAGGCGGGCAGCAATGTCTTCCACGCGCACCGGCGGGTCACCGTCGGCGTGAGTCGCTTCCGCTTCAAGGGCACGCCGCGCCTTGAGCACATGGTTGAGCTCGCGCACCACATGTACCGGCAGCCGCACCAGGCGGGCCTGGTGCATGATCGCGCGCTCGATGCTCTGGCGGATCCACCACGACGAGTAGGTCGAAAAACGGAAGCCTCGCTCCGGTTCAAACTTGCCAATGGCGTGCATCAACCCGAGATTGCCTTCTTCGATCAGGTCGGTCATGGGCAGGCCGCGGCCGAGGTAGTTCTTGGCGATGCTCACCACCAGGCGCAGGTTGCGCTCGATCATTTCTTGGCGGGCGGCAAAGTCACCCGCCCGCGCGCGCGTGGCGGTCTCGAATTCTTCTTGCGGCGTGAGCAGCGGCGCACGGCGGATCTCACGCAAATAGGTCTGCAAGGTGTTGCCGACCTCACCGTCTCCGGCGGCAATCTCGATGCTGGCGGGGACGTCGTCAGGCTGTGGCT
>NZ_JANOCG010000592.1:0-3433 GCF_031412075.1 Rhizobacter sp. | reverse complement strand
CGCCAGGCCGACCTGGCCGAGCGCATCGTCGAGGCGCTGGCTCGCTACCACATCGAGCCTTCACTGCTGACCTGCGAGATCACCGAGTCGGCAGCGATGGACGACACCCGCGTCACGCTGCAGATGATCGAGCAGCTCTCGTCGGCGGGTGTGCATTTGTCGATCGACGACTTCGGCACTGGCTACTCGTCCTTGAGCTACCTGCGCCAGCTGGCGGCCGAGGAGCTGAAGATCGACCGCAGCTTCATCTGCGACCTCGAAACCAGCGCCGATGCACGCGCCATCGTCGACGCCGTGGTCAAGCTCGCGCAGGCACTGGGCCTGAAGGTGGTGGCCGAAGGGGTCGAGACCGAGCAGCAGCAGGAGATCTTGCGCCGCCTGGGCTGCAACGAGCTGCAGGGTTACCTGTTTGCCAAGCCGATGTCGGCCGGCGCGTTGGCCTTGTGGGCGATGAACGACGAAGGGCCGCGGGCGCTCGACTTCCGGCCTTCGCTGTTTGGAGACACCTTGACGCCTGTCATCCCTTGACAGGCTTTCTACAATGGCGACATGAAGCCCATTGCCTACACCCGCGCCGCTGCGCTGCCCGAGATCCTCAAGAACCGCATCGCCGTGCTCGACGGCGCGATGGGCACCATGATCCAGCGCTACAAGCTCAGCGAGGCCGATTACCGCGGTGAGCGCTTCAAGGACCACGCCAAAGACCTGAAGGGCAACAACGAGCTGCTGCAGTTCACCCGGCCCGACGTCATCAGCGAGATCCACGAGCAGTACCTGCCGGCCGGCGCCGACCTGATCGAGACCAACACCTTCGGCGCCACCACCGTGGCCCAAGAAGACTACAAGCTGGCCCACGTGGCGCGCGAGATGAACCTGGCCGGTGCCCGCCTGGCGCGCGCCGCCTGCGACAAGTACAGCACCGCCGACAAACCACGCTACGTGGCCGGCGCGCTCGGGCCCACACCGCGCACGGCAAGCATCAGCCCCGACGTGAACGACCCGGCGGCGCGCAACGTGAACTTCGACGAGTTGAAGGCCGCGTACTACGAACAGGGTGAGGCCTTGCTCGAAGGTGGCGCCGATGTGTTCCTGGTCGAAACCATCTTCGACACGCTGAACGCCAAGGCGGCGATCTTTGCGCTCGACGAGCTGATGGACAACACCGGCGAACGCCTGCCGGTGATCATCTCGGGCACCGTCACCGATGCCTCGGGCCGCATCCTGTCGGGCCAGACGGTGAGCGCCTTCTGGCACAGCGTGCGCCATGCACGGCCGCTGGCCGTGGGCCTGAACTGCGCGCTCGGCGCGGCGCTGATGCGGCCTTACATCGAAGAGCTGGCCAAGGTGGCCGGTGACACCTTCATCAGCTGCTACCCCAATGCCGGCCTGCCCAACCCGATGAGCGACACCGGCTTCGACGAGACGCCCGAGATCACCGGCGGCCTGGTCGAAGAGTTTGCGCGCGCGGGCTTCCTGAACATTGCAGGCGGCTGCTGCGGCACCACGCCGGACCACATCGCCGAGATCGCCAGGCGGGTGGCGAACTACCGGCCGCGCACGCGGCACGACCCATTGTTCAGCGGGTTGGTCGCGGCCTGACGAGGCCGGGCCGGGTTCACTTCGACGCGGGAGCGCTCACCCGGGCCTTTTCGCCCACCAGGATCTCCACCCGGCGGTTGGTCGCGCGGCCGGTTTCGTCGTCGTTGCTGGCCAGCGGGTCGCGTGCGCCCCGGCCCGCCACCGCAATGCGCACCGGCGACATGCCGCGCGCCACCAGCCAGTCTCGGGTGCTCGCGGCGCGGTCGAGCGACAAGGCGTCGTTGGCCGCGGCCGCGCCCTTGGTGTCGGTGTGGCCGACGATGCGCAGCTCGGCCAAGGGAACGTTGCGCAAAGACAGCACGATCTTGTCGAGCACCGCCGTGGCGCCCGGCTTGAGCGCCGAGCGGTTGGGCTGGAAGGTCAGGTCGCCTGGCAACGTGATCCACAGCCGCTCGTCGGTGGTCTTGGACACGGTGATGCCGGTGCCGCTCAAGCTGCTGCTGAGCTGGCGCTCGGCCGCCTCCATCTGCGGCGACCAGGCACGCGTGCCGGGCGCGGCCTGGCCGTACACCGGGCCGGGCGCCGAGCCGGGCACGGGCGTGGCCACCGCCGGCACGGGCTTGGGTGGTGCGGCGCAGCCCGCCAACAAGGCGACGAAGAGAGCGAGGGTGTGCAGTGAAAGCTTGGCCATGGTCGGATCGATTTTGTCGTGGCTGGCCATTGGAACGGCTGAAACCCCACCCGGCGCAAGGGGGCTCGCCGGTTTTGTAACCAGCGATGACGCCACTTATTCCCGCTTGGCGCCACACACGCTCGCATAAAATCTGCCACTTCCAAGGAGCGTTGCGACGGCGTCTGCCCAGATGCCGCCAGGCTTGGAAGCTCGCAACGACGCTCACCCCCTGTATGCCTTTCATGTGCATGCGCCGCGGGTGAGCACCGCAGCCCATGCAGAGATTCTTGCCATGACGACTGCCACTCCCTTCCAACACGCCGTTCCCGCGATGAAGCTCGCAGGCCTGGAGCCCATCCTCATCGGCGAGGGCACGCTGTTCGTCAACATCGGCGAGCGCACCAACGTGACCGGCTCCAAGGCCTTTGCGCGGCTCATCCTGAACGGGCAGTTCGAAGAAGCCCTCGCGGTTGCGCGCCAGCAGGTGGAAAACGGCGCCCAGGTGATCGACATCAACATGGACGAGGCCATGCTCGACAGCAAGGCGGCCATGGTGCGTTTTCTGCACCTGATCGCCAGCGAGCCCGAGATCGCGCGCGTGCCGATCATGATCGACAGCTCGAAGTGGGACGTGATCGAAGCCGGGCTCAAATGCATCCAGGGCAAGGGCATCGTCAACTCGATCTCGATGAAAGAAGGCGTTGACGCCTTCAAGCACCAGGCCAAGCTGGTGCGCCGCTACGGCGCTGCGGCCGTGGTGATGGCCTTCGACGAGAAGGGCCAGGCCGACACCTACGAACGCAAGATCGAAATCTGCGAGCGTGCGTACCGCATGCTGGTCGACGAGATCGGCTTCCCGCCCGAAGACATCATCTTCGACCCCAACATCTTCGCCATCGCAACCGGCATCGAAGAGCACGACAACTACGCCGTTGACTTCATCAACGCCACACGCTGGATCAAGCAGAACCTGCCGGGTGCCAAGGTCTCGGGCGGTGTCTCCAACGTGAGTTTCAGCTTCCGCGGCAACGACCCGGTGCGCGAGGCCATCCACACCGTTTTCCTGTACCACGCGATCCAGGCGGGCATGGACATGGGCATCGTCAACGCCGGCATGGTGGGTGTGTACGACGACCTGGAGCCGATTCTTCGCGAACGCGTGGAAGACGTGGTGCTGAATCGCCGCGCCGATGCCGGCGAGCGCCTGATCGAAGTGGCCGA
>NZ_JANOCG010000591.1:0-3566 GCF_031412075.1 Rhizobacter sp. | reverse complement strand
GTACGTCGACCGTCACTGCGCGCGTCTGTAAGAACTTCGCTCAGTTGCTGGGCTCCAGGTAACCCCGAGGCGGCATGGTCCGGCGCCGGGTCGCCCCAAGCCGGACCGCGCCCCTCGGGGGCAGGAGCGAAGCGACTGGGGGGCACTGCGTCCTCAGCGCTTCTGCAACTTGGCGAAGGCCGCGGCCATGGCGGATGCGCCTTGTGGCTGCGCCTGAGCCGGCGCACGGGCTGGGCCACCCGCACGTTCACCACGCGCGGGCGGCTTGTAGCTGTTGTTGCCGCGCTCGCCGCCTGGTGCCACCGTGGCGTCGAGCTTCATGGTGAGCGAGATGCGCTTGCGCGCCAGGTCGACTTCCAGCACCTTCACCTTGACGATGTCGCCAGTCTTGACGACCTCGCGCGCATCGGTGACGAACTTGTTGCTGAGCTGGCTCACATGCACCAGGCCATCCTGGTGCACACCGAGGTCGATGAAGGCACCGAACTGGGCCACGTTGCTGACCGTGCCTTCCAGCGTCATGCCCGGCTGCAAGTCCTTCAAGTCTTCGACACCTTCGTTGAAGCGCGCGACCTTGAAGTCGGGACGCGGGTCGCGGCCCGGTTTTTCCAGCTCGGCAAAAATGTCTTTCACCGTGATGGCGCCGAACTTGTCGTCGGCGAAGGCGTCGGGCTTGAGCGCGCGCAGCACATCGCTGCGGCCCATCACCTCGGCGGCAGGTTTGGCAACGGCCTTGAGGATCTTCTCGACCACCGTGTAGGTTTCGGGGTGCACGCCCGATTGGTCGAGCGGGTTGTCGCCGTTGCGAATGCGCAGGAAACCCGCGCTCTGCTCGAAGGTCTTGGCACCCAGGCCGCTCACATCGAGCAGCTGCTGCCGGTTGCGGAAGGCACCGTTGGCATCGCGCCAGCGCACGATGCTGCTGGCCACCGCCGTGCTCAAGCCCGAAACACGCGCCAGCAGCGGCGCCGAGGCGGTGTTCAAGTCGACCCCGACCGAGTTCACACAGTCTTCGATCACCACGTCGAGGCTCTTGGCCAGCTCGCTCTGGTTGACGTCGTGCTGGTACTGGCCGACGCCGATGCTCTTGGGGTCGATCTTCACCAGCTCGGCCAGCGGGTCTTGCAGGCGGCGGGCAATGCTCACCGCGCCACGCAGGCTCACGTCGAGCTCGGGCAGCTCCTTGCTCGCGAACTCGCTTGCTGAGTAGACCGACGCGCCCGCTTCACTGACCACCACCTTCTCGATATGGGTGCCGGGCGCGAGTTGCTGGATGCGCTTGATGAGGTCGGAGGCCAGCTTGTCGGTCTCGCGGCTGGCGGTGCCGTTGCCGATGGCGATGAGGTTCACGCCGTGCGTTGCGCACAGGCGGCCCAGGGTGTGAATGGAGCCTTCCCAGTCCTTGCGCGGTTCGTGCGGGTAGACGGTGTTCGTGTCGAGCACCTTGCCAGTGGCGTCGACCACGGCCACCTTCACACCGGTGCGAATGCCGGGGTCCAACCCCATCACCACGCGCGGGCCGGCCGGTGCGGCGAGCAACAGGTCGCGCAGGTTTTCAGCGAACACCTTGATCGCCACTTTTTCGGCGTCTTCACGCAGGCGGCTGAAGAGGTCGCGCTCTAGGCTCAGGCTGAGCTTGACCTTCCAGGTCCAGGCGATGGTCTTGCGGATCAAGTCGTCGGCGGCGCGCTTCGCGTGGCTCCAGCCCAGGTGGATGGCGATACGCCCTTCCGCCTGCGACGGCTGACCCGGCACCAGTTCTTCATCGAGCACCAGTTTGGCGTCGAGAAACTCTTGCGTGCGGCCACGAAAGACGGCCAACGCGCGGTGCGACGGCACGCGGTTGATCGGCTCGTCGTAGTCGAAGTAGTCGCGGAACTTGGAGATGTCGGGGTTGTTTTCGTCCTTGCCATCCATCAGCTTCGAGCGCAGCAACCCTGCGTCCCACAGCCAGGTGCGCAGCTTGCCCACGAGCGCGGCGTCTTCGGCCCAGCGCTCGCTCAGCAGGTCGCGTACGCCATCGAGCACGGCCAGCGCGTCGGCAAAACCACCTTCGGCGTTAATGAAGCCAGCGGCCTCGTCGAGTGGCACCAAGGTCGGGTCGGCAAACAGCTTGTCGGCCAGCGGCTCCAGGCCAGCTTCGCGAGCAATCATGCCCTTGGTGCGGCGGCGCGGCTTGTAGGGCAGGTAGATGTCTTCGAGCTCCTGCTTGGTCGGCGCGTTCTCGACCGCCGCGCGCAACTCGGGCGTCAGCCTGCCTTGTTCGTCGATGCTCTTGAGCACTGCGGCGCGGCGTTCTTCCAGTTCACGAAGGTAGCCGAGGCGGGCTTCCAGGTCACGCAGCTGCGTGTCGTCGAGGTTGTCGGTCGCCTCTTTGCGGTAGCGGGCAATAAAAGGAACCGTGGCGCCACCGTCCAGCAGCTCCACGGCTGCATTGACTTGGGCCGGGCGAACCTTCAGTTCGGCGGCCAACTGCAGAAGAATCTTGTTCAAAACGAGGGGCCCGTGGCGGGGCGGACAAGGAAAGCGGCGGAGTTTGCCACACGGTCACTGCGCTTCCCCCAGAACGCAAGGGCCGTCAGGGCTTGGCAGCTTGAGCAAGCGGGATCAGGCCGCGTTGATCTGGTGGCAGCTGCGTGCGCAATTGTTCGAGCTGCTGCTGCTTGTCGCTTTCACTCAAGGCCTCGTTCTGGCTGATCAAGGCCGCCTGCATCACCAAGCGTGCGTTCAGGTTCTCCTGGCCGAACAGCGCCGCGGCAGTGGCTTCATCGAAGTGGCGGCGCTGCAGCAAGGCGAGCTGATCGAAATACGCATTGGCAACCGCCGGCGTGTCGGGGATGCCCATCTGTTGCAGCTCGCCCTTCATGTCGCCGAGGTAGGCGCGGTAGCCGTGGAACATCTTGATGGCCTTGTCGGCGTCGTCCTTCGGCAGGCCGTTGCGCAGGGTCCATTCGAGTTTTTCGATCTCTTGCACTGCAGGGGTGTCCGACATGTTCATCAGCAGCGTGTCGAGCGTGGCGCGGGTCTGCTGGTCGATGTTCAGGCCGCCCGCAAAACCGAGGTCGAACAGGCGTGACGCATCCAGCCGGTTGCCCATCACGTCAATCTCGACCACCTTGTCGTTGTCAACATTGGCCGCCGCCCGCTCTGCGGCGTTGTCGGCTGGGGCAAGCGCCCGCGACGCATTGGAATCGGCAGGCAAAAGCGATTCGTCGGGTCGCGACGAAGTGAACCATCCGCCGAGGGCAGCGAGCACGGCCGTCGCGCCCAAGAAGACAAAGATTCGGCTTTTGAGATCACTCATCACGGCCCCCTCTTTAAGTGAACGCAAGTCCACTATTCGTGAATTCTGCGCCAAACGGCGAACACGAAAATCGGCTTCAGTTAAGTAAACGATCACGGAACGACAAACAACTATTCGTATTTTTACGATGTAAATCAATTACTTAACAATTTTTTGCCTGCGACATCATGTCCTCGTGGCGGAACAGTAGAGCACTCGCAAACACCGTCAGGGAAACCGATATGCGTTTAATTTGAACGATCGTGCAAAACTTTGCCTGTCG
>NZ_JANOCG010000590.1:0-5454 GCF_031412075.1 Rhizobacter sp. | reverse complement strand
AGCACACCCGCCGCCGCCAGCGTCGCCCAGTCCATCCCCGAAGCCGACACGGTGCGCGTCATCGTAGCGACGATCGGCTTGGCATTGACGCTGGTCAGCGTGCGCGCCAGCAGCAGTTCGACCCAGCTGAACATGAAACAGAAGAAGGCGGCCACGCCCACACCCGCCTTGATCAGCGGGATGAAGATGGTGAGGAAGAAGCGCGGGAAGGAGTAGCCGTCGATGTAGGCCGTCTCGTCGATTTCGCGCGGGATGCCGCTCATGAAACCTTCGAGAATCCACACCGCCAGCGGCACGTTGAACAGCAGGTGCGCGAGCGCCACCGCGATGTGCGTGTCCATCATGCCGAGGGTGGTGTAGAGCTGGAAGAAGGGCAGCAAGAACACCGCGGGCGGTGTCATGCGATTCGTCAGCAACCAGAAGAACACATGCTTGTCGCCGAGGAAGCTGTAGCGGCTGAAGGCATAGGCCGCCGGCAGCGCCACCAGCAGCGAGATCACCGTGTTGATGGCGACGTAGATCAGCGAGTTGATGTAACCCGAATACCACGACTCATCGGTGAAGATGGTCTTGTAGTGCTCCCAGGTGAAGTTCACCGGGAACAGGCTGAAGGTCGACAGGATCTCGTTGTTCGTCTTGAACGACATGTTGACCATCCAGTACACCGGCAGGATGGCAAACAGCAGGTACGCGATCAGGAAGATCGTGCGCTTCTTGAAGCGGCGCTCATCCATGTTGAGCCTCCTTCACGTTTTGGGTGCCCACACGCTGCATCCAGTTGTAGAGGATGAAACACAGCAGCAGGATGATCAAAAAGTAGATCAGCGAGAAGGCGGCCGCAGGGCCGAGGTCGAACTGGCCGACCGCCTTTTGCGTGAGGTACTGGCTCAGGAACGTGGTCGCATTGCCCGGCCCGCCACCCGTCAGCACAAAGGGCTCGGTGTAGATCATGAAACTGTCCATGAAGCGCAGCAGCACCGCAATCATCAGCACACCTCTCAGCTTGGGCAGCTGGATGTAGCGGAACACGGCGAGCTTGCTTGCACCATCGATGCTTGCCGCCTGGTAGTAGGCATCGGGGATGGCGCGCAGGCCGGCAAAGCACAGCAGCGCGACCAGTGGCGTCCAGTGCCATACGTCCATCACCAGCACCGTCAACCACGCATGGGTGGCGCTGCCGGTGTAGCTGTAGTCGATGCCCAGCCAGGCGAGCGAGGCGCCCAACAAGCCGATGTCGGTGCGGCCGTAGATTTGCCAGATGGTGCCGACCACGTTCCAGGGGATCAGGAGCGAGATGGCGACCAGCACCAGCACGGCCGATGACTTCCAACCGCTGGCCGGCATCGACAGCGCGAGGGCGATGCCCAGCGGGATCTCGACCAGCAGCACCGAGAGCGAAAAACCGATCTGGCGCATGAGCGCGCCTTGCAGGTCGTCGTCTCGCATCACCGACTTGAACCACTCGGTGCCGACGAACACCCGGCGCTCGGGCGAGATGATGTCTTGCACCGAGTAGTTGACCACCGTCATCAAGGGCAGGATGGCCGAGAAGGCCACGCACAAGATGACGGGGAGGATGAGAAACCAGGCTTTCTGGTTGACGGGTTTCATGCGACGAGTTCCTCGTTCTTGTAGTAGCAGGTGTGCGTGCCCGCGACACTGAACCAGGCCGTGTCTCCCACCGCCGGTGGTGACGCATCGGCGCTGAGCCTCGCGCGGATCACGCTCGACCCCGTCTTGGCGGTGATGAGCCAGTAGGTGCCGACGTCTTGCCGCTGCGTGACGATGGCCGTCACGGCGCCGGCGGTGTTGGGGGCGGTGATGGTCACGTACTCGGGTCGAACGCCGAGCAGCGTGGCGCCTTCCGGCGCACCGGGCACGATGCCGGCGGGCAAAAAGTTCATGCCCGGCGAGCCGATGAAATGGCCGACGAAAGTGTGTTGCGGGCGCTCGAAAAGCTGGTCGGCCGAGCCGATCTGCACGGCGCGGCCGCGTGTCATCACCACCACTTCTTCGGCGAAGGTGAGCGCCTCCACCTGGTCGTGCGTCACGTAGATCAACGTGAGCTTCAGCTCATGGTGAATCTGCTTCAACTTGCGGCGCAGTTGCCACTTGAGGTGCGGGTCGATCACGGTCAGCGGCTCGTCGAACAGCACGGCGCTCACGTCTTCGCGCACCAGGCCACGGCCCAGGCTGATCTTCTGCTTGGCGTCGGCCGCCAGCCCGGCGGCGCGGGTGTTGAGCTGGCCGCTCATCTCCAGCATCTCGGCGATCACGCCCACACGCTGCTTGATCTTGTCGGGCGCAACACCGCGGTTCTTCAGCGGGAAGGCGAGGTTCTCGGCCACCGTCATCGTGTCGTAGATGACAGGGAACTGGAACACCTGGGCGATGTTGCGCTGCTGCGGCGACTTGCGTGTCACCTCCACGCCGTCAAATTTCACCGTGCCTTGCGAGGGCGTGACGAGGCCGGAGACGATGTTGAGCAGCGTGGTCTTGCCGCAGCCCGAGGGGCCGAGCAGGGCGTAGGCGCCGCCGTCGCGGAAGGTCATCTTCAGCGGCAGCAGGGCGTAGTCTTCGTCCTTCTGCGGGTTGGGCCGATAGGCGTGCGCGAGATCGAGGTCGATGCGTGCCATTATTTGCCCCCCAGTCGCTGCGCTCCTGCCCCCAAGGGGCGCCACCCCAGAGGCCCGGCAAAGCCGGTTCCTCGGGGCGTTGCTCTATGGGCACTTCGCTGCGCTTGTGAAAAAAGAGTCATTTGATCTGTCCCGTTTCCCGCTGCGGGGCGACCAGCAGTGCGCCAGCCGAGTCGAACACATGCACATGCTCGGGGTGCAGGTACAGCGTGATCGGCGCGCCGAGGTCGAAGAAGTGCACGCCGGTGAGTTGCGCGACCACTTCGCCGATCGCGGTGTCGACGTGCACAAAAGTGTCGGAGCCTGAGATCTCGGCCAGCTCCACCTTGCCGGGCAGGGCCACGTCACCGGGGCGCTGGTGCACACGCAAGGCGCTCGCCCGCACGCCGATCGTCAGTGCCTGGGTGTGCGCCTGCGGCAGCGGCACCGAGAGTTGCACACCCGCCGGCAGGCTGATGCCGATGCTGGCCGCGTTGCCGGCGATCAGGTTCATCGGTGGGTCGCTGAAGGCGCGCGCCACGCGGATGGATTTGGGCCGGTGGAACACCTCGGCGGTCGGGCCGTATTGCAGCAGCTCGCCGCCATCCATCACGGCGGTGTAGCCGCCGAGCAGCAGCGCCTCGGTGGGCTCGGTGGTGGCGTAGACCACGGTCGAGCTGCCGGCGGCAAACAGCTGGGTCAGTTCGTCGCGCAGCTCTTCTCTGAGCTTGTAGTCCAGGTTCACCAGCGGCTCGTCGAGCAGCATCAGCGGTGCGTTCTTGGCCAGCGCGCGGGCCAGCGCCACACGCTGCTGCTGGCCACCCGACAGCTCGGCCGGCAGGCGCTTCAGGAAGGGCTCGATGTGCAGCTTGGCCGCGAGCTCGTTCACCCGCTCGGAGATGCCCTTGTCCTTGCGCAGTTTCAAAGGCGAGGCGATGTTGTCGAACACCGTCATCGACGGGTAGTTGATGAACTGCTGGTAGACCATCGCGACATTGCGTTCGCGCACCGGGGTGCCGGTCACGTCGACGCCATCGACGCGCACGATGCCCTTGCTGGGCACGTCCAGCCCCGCCATCAGTCGCATCAGCGTGGTCTTGCCGGCCTGCGTGGCGCCCAGCAACACCGTCACGGCGCCCGGCACGAGCGTCAAATCCAGCGGGTACAGGTGGGTGTCCGGGCCCACCTGTTTGTCGACCCGCTCCAGGGTCAGCTGCATCTGGCTTTCCTTTTCGTCAACACGCTCACGCTTTCATCTCCAAGGGCTCTTTCTTCAGGGGCCAACGGGCTTGGCACCAGCGCGCCACTTGCTCGCGGTCGGCCGCTGTCATGTGCAGGCCGAGCTTGGTGCGCCGCCACAACACATCGTCGGCGCTGCGCGCCCACTCGTGCTGGTGCAGATAGTTGAGTTCGGCTTCGTACAAGCCGGGCGCAATCTCTTCGCCCAGGCCTTCGGGACCGACCACCTTGTCGATGCGCGCGCCGTAGCAGCGCGCGAGGTGGCGGCGCACGGTGGCAGGCCAGGTGGGGTGTTGCTGGGCAAGCGCCTGGTCGAAACGTTCGAAGTCGGAGTCGGGCCGCACCGGCGGACCGATCCAGGCGCTCAGGTCGCCCCCAGGCAAAAAGGCGCCGGCGGTCCACGCGGGCTTTTTCACGCCCAGGTGCTGGCACAGGCCATCGGCGGCTTCTTCGGCGAGTTTTCTGAAGGTGGTGATCTTGCCGCCCCACACGGTGAGCAGCGGGGCTTGTGCGGTGTCGAAGTCGAGTTGGTAGTCACGGGTGACCGCTGACGCGTCGGCGGTCTCGTCGCCCAGCAAGGGCCGCACGCCGGCGTACGTCCAGACCACGTCACTCGGGGTGATGGGCTTGGCGAAATAGCGGCTGGCCTGCTCGCACAGGTAGCTGATCTCGTCGTCGTTGATGCGTGCCTGGCCGGCCGGGCCGTCGTGCTCCACGTCGGTGGTGCCGATCAGCGTGAACTCGCCTTCGTAGGGGATGGCAAAGATGATGCGGCGATCGGGGTTCTGGAAGATGTAGGCGTGGTCGTGGTCGAAGAGTTTCTTCACCACGATGTGGCTGCCCTTCACCAGGCGCAGTGTTTTCGACTCATGCAGGTGTGCATGTTCCTGCAAGAACTGCGCAGCCCAGGGCCCAGCTGCATTGACCAGCGCACGCGCGCTGACGCGGCGCCGTGCGCCATGAGCGTCTTGCAGCTGCATCTGCCAGCCGGTGGGGTTGCGCTGCGCATCCACACAGCGCCAGCCGGTGAGCACGGTGGCGCCGTGTTCGGCCGCGTCGATGGCGTTGAGCACCACCAGGCGCGCGTCGTCGACCCAGCCGTCGGAGTAGACAAAGCCTTTGGTGAACTGGGGCTTGAGGGGCTGGCCGGCCACATGCGAGCGCATGTCGATGCCGTGCGAGCCGGGCAGCACCTCGCGCTTGGCCAGGTGGTCGTAGAGGAAGAGGCCCGCGCGGATCATCAGCGCCGGTCTCATGCTCGGGTCGTGCGGCATCACGAAGCGCAGCGGCCACATGATGTGCGGCGCGCTTTTCAGCAGCACCTCGCGCTCGGCCAGCGCCTTGCGCACCAGCGAAAACTCGTAGTACTCGAGGTAGCGCAGGCCGCCGTGGATCAGCTTGGTCGAAGACGACGAGGTGTGTGCCGCGAGGTCGTCCTTTTCGCACAGCAGCACCGACAGGCCGCGCCCTGCGAGGTCGCGCGCGATGCCCACGCCATTGATCCCGCCGCCCACGATGAGCACATCGCAGGTGGTGTCGGTGGTCGTCGGCGTCGGGCGGTCCGTGGGCGCCAGATCGGGTGCGCCCGGGTGCGGGTGGT
>NZ_JANOCG010000589.1:0-2532 GCF_031412075.1 Rhizobacter sp. | reverse complement strand
CCCGGGCAGGGCCCTGAAAACTGGTTTCCAGGCGCCGACAAACTTCACCATGTGTGGTTTTTCGCAGCGCTTTGGTGCCTTGCTCGCCTCGATCGACTCCGACGACCCGACGGCGCTGGTCGGACTGCCGCTGATCAGGACGTGCGAGCTGCTGCGGCAGGCGGGACTCGATCCGTTGGGGGCCAAGCGATGAGCGCGCCCGCCGGCAGTTTGCTGCTGGTGCCCAACACGCTGGACCTGGGTGCTACCGACGCACCCGACATCACCGAGCTGCTGCCGGCCGGCGTGCTGCGTCGTGCTGCAGCGCTGAAGCACTGGATCGCCGAGGACGCCAAGACGACGCGGGCTTTTCTGAAACGCGTCCAGGCCGTCGTGCCGCTGGCCCAGCCGCTGCAAGCCACCGAGATCCGCGAGCTGCCGCAGCCTCGAAAGGGCGGTGGCGGCAGCGTTGGCCGAACCGAGCCTGGCTTCGACGAATGGTTGGCACCGGCCTTCGCCGGCCATGACATCGGCTTGATCAGCGAGGCGGGGCTGCCTGGGGTGGCCGATCCCGGCGCCGCGGTGGTGGCCGCCGCCCACCGGTGCGGGGTTCGCGTGCTGCCGCTGGCCGGTGCCAGCTCGCTGTCGCTTGCGTTGGCGGCCAGCGGCTTGAACGGCCAGAGTTTTGCCTTCGTCGGCTACCTTCCCACCGACGCGGCCGAGCGCACCCACCGACTGCTGGCACTGCAACAGCACTCGCGGCGCGAGCACCAGACGCAGATCGCGATCGAAACGCCCTACCGGAATGCCGCCCTGATGTCGGCGCTGCTGAAGACCCTGCAGCCGGAAACCCAGCTCAGCGTGGCCTGCGGACTCAGTCTGCCTTCGGGCTGGTGCGCCACGCGCACGGTGGCCGACTGGCGGCGTCAGCCGCCTGCATTCGATCCGCCCCAGCCGCACTCACCCGCGGTTTTCCTGTGGCTGGCGGCTTGAGGCCCCAACGGACCAGCAGAACACCCAGGACCATGCCGGCGACGTCGGCCAGCACATCAGCGGCCGACATGCCTCGCGTCTGCGTGAAGAGGCCTTGAGCCACCTCCATTCCGATGCCGAATGAGAGGAGCCCCGCCGCCCGCAGAGCGACCGGGGTGATGCGGGCTTGACTCGCCAGGCACCAAAGCGCTGCGAAAAACCACACATGGTGCAGCTTGTCGGCGCCTGGAAACCAGTTTTCAGGGCCCTGCCCGGGTGCCAGCGGCCGCAAGGCCAGGGTCACGCCGAGCACCAGTGCAAGCGCCAGAAGGCCGCGCCAAGCGACCACGCCGCGGGTGATCAAGCCTTGACGCCGCCCAGCAAGGCAGCAACCTTGCGCTTGGGTTTGATGCTCGGCGAAATCGAACGCGACGCCGAGCTGGCAGCCTTGGCACTGGCCTCCCAGGCGGCGGCTGACGTCGAGCTGGCTTCATACGGCTGCTCGAAGAAAGGGTCGGCAGGGACGGCCGCCGGGCGGCGGTCTGCCGGGCGGGCGTAGGGGATCGGAGCTGCCGCCACGCGCGGCTCTTCGCTGGGCCGGGCCGGGCGAAGCTCGTCGTCGCCGCGGGACGGCGGTCGGCGGGGACGGTCGTCGTCGATCTCGAAGGCTTCGAGTTCGATCTTCTTCTTGATCAGCTTTTCGATGTCGGCCACCAGGCGCGCATCGTCCCGTGCCACCAACGTGACGGCCAGGCCTGAAGCGCCAGCGCGGCCGGTGCGGCCGATGCGGTGCACGTAATCTTCCGCATTGAAGGGCACGTCGAAGTTGAAGACCGCGGGCAGGTCGGCGATGTCCAGTCCCCGCGCCGCCACGTCGGTGGCCACCAGCAGGTCGACCTCGCCGGCCTTGAAAGCGGCCAGTGCCTTCAGGCGCTCGTCCTGGCTCTTGTCGCCGTGCAGGGCCTGGGTCTTCAAGCCGTCGCGCTCGAACGAGCGGGCCAGCCGTGCTGCGCCGAGCTTGGAATTGACGAAGATGAGGGCCTGGGACAGCCCGCGCGAGCGCAAGAGCTGGCGCACCACGGCACGCTTGTCGTCGTCGGCAACGCTGTAGAAGCGCTGCTCGACGTTGGTGGCCGTGGCATTCGGACGCGCCACCTCCACAAGAATGGGATCCTGCAGGTAGCTGTTGGCCAGCTTGCGGATCTCGGGCGAAAAGGTGGCCGAGAAGAGCAGCGTCTGGCGCTCCTTTGGCAGGTACGAGAGGATGCGCTGCAGGTCAGGCAGGAAGCCGATGTCGAGCATGCGGTCGGCCTCGTCGAGCACCACGTACTCGACCTGGTTCAGCACGGCGGTCTTGGCTTCGATGTGGTCGAGCAGGCGGCCCGGGGTGGCGATCAGCACCTCGACCCCGCCTTTGAGCACCAGCGTCTGCGGCTTCATGTCGATGCCGCCGAACACCACCATCGAGCGCAACTGGGTGTGCTTGGCGTAAGTCTTGACGTTGTTGGCCACCTGGTCGGCCAACTCGCGCGTGGGCGCAAGCACCAGCGCCCGCACAGGATGCCGGGCAGGCGACATGCT
>NZ_JANOCG010000588.1:0-1840 GCF_031412075.1 Rhizobacter sp. | reverse complement strand
TTGCCACAGCGCCGTGCGCTCGGCCCGGCGGTGGGCCACGGTGGTGGCCAGCGTGTCGCGGGCCTGGTGAAGGGTGTGCGGCGGCATCGGCTGCGGTGCGCGCGATGCGGCACCACTGTGCGGCACCAGCAATTGCAGCTCCGCCACCGAGGGCAGATGGTCAGGCGGGCAGCGCAGATAACGCACGCGGCAGGCCGACAGCACCGATTGTTTGATCTGCTGGATGCGATGCGAGCCACCGCGCTCACCTTCGAGATCGATGGCGGCGAGCACGCGCCCGTTGGCACTGCAAATCGCGAAGGTCACGTGGTTGCTGCCCAGCAGGTCGTACCAGTAGCGCACTTCGCTCGGGTCGGTGGGCTGGCAGAAGCGCACCAGTGGCAGCTTCGAAAGAATGATGTGGTGGGGCAACGCTTCGCGCAGCAGGCGGTAGATGCGTCGCTCATCGGTGCTGAACACCGGTCGACCGGTGAGGGCCCAATCGACCGGCAACGGCTTCGGTTGCGGCTTGCGTCCTTTCAGCAGAAGGATCATCAGGGCGCACACCAGCACAAGAGCAGTGCCGAGCGCGATGGCCCAGGGAAGGTTTGGCATGTTCACGGCACGGACTCGGGTGAGAGCGTCCACCATGGCGCCGACAGATGCCAAGAATGGAACGAATGAAAGTCATGCTACCTGCCACCCTCGGGGCGTCACATCCCCGACATGGGTGTGGGATGGGGGTGATGCCAGCCTTGTGGAGCTCGGCGCCGAGCGGCTACTCCGAAGCCGTTCGCCCTGTGTCACCCATGTGAGTCTTGACTTCAGAGACGATGTTCAACCAGTCGTTGATGCGATGCGCTTGCAGTTTGAGTTGGTAGTCAAACTCTGCAAACTGGTTTCCGACCATCTCGCCCATCTGCGAGGTGATGCTGTCTGGCGGCAGTTTCAGCCAGGCTTCCGACTCCGGACCATCACGTTCGACTGTCGCACCTGCATTGCGCGCGATCTTCAGCATCGCGGTGTTTTCGCTCAGGGCGTGGATGAACAGACGCTCGCAGCCGCGGTTGCGGGCATGCAACACGGCGTGCTCGAACAGCCGGGCGCCGTAGCCGCGGCCGCGGGCGCGTTTGACCACCGAGACACCAAACTCGGCGGTGGCGGGTGATGGGGAGTCTTGTTCTGGCGCAGGCATGTACGCCAGATGGGCCATGGCGATCAGATCGAGACGCCGGTTGAAGATGCCGAACACCTCGTCACGCTCGAAGTTCAACGAGTCGACATACCGGTCAACCTGCTCATCGGTGGCTGGGAAACCGAACCGAAGGTAGCGATCACTCTCGTCCAGCGACAGAAGGTGGTGCGAAATACGTTCTCGATGACGCTCCGCTAGCGAGCGGATTGGCACCCAGGAAAGCCGGGAAGGGTTCGACGCTGCCGGCGGCGGGGAGAGTGGAGTGCCTGTGGAGTCCATGCTGACCTCGGTTAGGTGTAAACCCTAAGTCTATCGGCAATCGGCGGCAACGCCGCAATGCAATACAACGCGGTGATTACCTGGCAGCGGCCGCAATCCGCTACACTAGAGGGCTTTCCCGTTCGGCTCCTGGGAAAGAACCGACTGTGCCTTGTTTGAGAGGCTGCCTGAAATAAGCAGCACCGATGGCAACCTGCAGTTCGAAGTTTGAGCCACATCCCGCCTCGCTCGCCAAGGGCAGGTTTTTAGAAAGTTACTCATGAAGACCTTCAGCGCCAAGCCGGCGGAAGTGACGCACGAGTGGTTTGTGATTGACGCCACCGACAAGGTGCTCGGACGTGTTGCCAGCGAAGTGGCACTCCGTTTGCGCGGCAAGCACAAAGCCAT
>NZ_JANOCG010000587.1:0-3349 GCF_031412075.1 Rhizobacter sp. | reverse complement strand
CACGGCGCCATGGCCATCGCCTACCCGATCGATGGCGACGCGGTGCGCATGACCAACCGCGACTGGGCCTTCTCGATCCAAGAGGTGCAGCAGCAGCTGGGCCTGAGCACGCTGCTGGTGGTGAACAACTTCACCGCGCTGGCCATGTCGCTGCCGCGTGTCGGCCCCGAAGGCCGGGTGCAGGTGGGTGGCGGCGTTGCAAGCTCGGACGGTGTGATCGGCCTGCTCGGCCCCGGCACCGGCCTCGGTGTCTCGGCCCTCATTCCCGCCAACGATCGCTGGGTCACTCTGGCCACCGAAGGCGGCCACACCAGCTTTGCACCGATCGACGAACGTGAGCTGCGTGTGCTGCGCCACGTGTGGAAAACCATGTCGCACGTCTCTGCCGAGCGCCTGGTGTCGGGCCCCGGCATCCAGCTGATCTACGAAGCGCTGCGCGAAGGTGTGGCCGGTGCCGCCGCCGAGCTCAGCACCGCCGACATCGTGCAGCGTGCACAGCAAGGCAGCGACGCGGTGTGCGTGGACACCATCGACTGCTTCTGCGCCATGCTGGGCACGGTGGCCTCGAACCTCGCGCTCACGCTGGGCGCCACCGGCGGCATCTTTGTGGGCGGCGGCATCGTGCCGCGCCTGGGCGATTTGTTCCTGCGCTCGAGCTTCCGCCAACGTTTTGAAGACAAGGGGCGCTTCTCGTCCTACGTCGCGCGCATTCCGACCTATGTGCTGACGGCCGACAACCTCGCCTTCCACGGCGTCTCGTCGCTGCTCGCCGACCACATGCCCGACCGTGACGGCGGCAACCCGCTGCTCGACCGCGTGCGCAATGCGCGCGATGCCTTGTCGCCGGCCGAGCGGCGCGTAGCCAACGTGGTGCTGGAGAACCCGCGCACTGCGCTGAACGACCCCATCGCTGCCATCGCCAAGCTGGCCGATGTGAGCCAGCCCACCGTCATCCGCTTCTGCCGCTCACTCGGCTTTGAGGGGCTGGCCGATTTCAAGTTGAAGCTCGGCTCGGGCCTCACCGGCACCATCCCGCTGCAGCGCACCCAGGTGCGCCGGCAAGACGCCACGCCCGACCTCTGCGCCAAGGTGCTCGACAACACCATCTCGTCGATCATGCATTTCCGCGAGTCGCTCAATGTCGACTCAGTCGACCGTGCGATCGGTCTGTTTCGCGAGGCGCAGCGGGTCGAGCTCTACGCCACCGGCAACTCCTCGGTGGTGGCGCTCGACGCGCAATACAAGCTCTTTCGCTTCCGCATCCCGGTGGTGGCGCACACCGACGCGTCGATGTTCAGCATGGCCGCCGAGGTGCTGGGGCCGAAAGACGTGGCGGTGTTCATCTCCAGCTCGGGCCAGTCGGCCGAGTTGATCCGTGCGGCGCAGACCGCACGCGACCGTGGCGCCGCCGTGGTGGCCATCACCACCAACCAGTCGCCGCTGGCCAAGAAGGCCGATGTGTGCATTGCAGTCGACCACAGCGAAGACAGCTCGACCTTCGTGTCGATGATCTCGCGCATCCTGCACCTGCTGGTGATCGACATGGTGGCCGTGGGCCTGGCGGTGCGGCGCATGCCCTCGCCCACCGCAACACGCGGCAAACACGAGGGGCCGGACAGCCAGCACACGCTGGCGCCTGGCGTGCTGATCTCGCACATCGCCTGAGGGGCGTCGCATGGACGCCGTTGTCGAGGGTTCGCGCCTGGAGCCGATCCACCAGCTGTCTTTGTCGGGCGGCGGGTTTCGCGCCGCCTTCTTCCACCTGGGCGCCTTGCATGCGCTCGCCGCACAAGGCCGCCTGCGTGAGCTGAAGCTGCTGGTCACGATCTCGGGCGGCTCGATCGCCGCCGGCTTCTTCTTGCAGGAATGGATGCACGCGCTGAAGCAGCGCCGCAGCGTCGACGACGCCGAGCTGGCGCGCTGCGCCTTGCGCGCGCAGCAAACCTTGTTCCGCAAGTCACGCCACAACCCACGCCTGCGGGTGATGGCCTCGGTGCGCGCGCTGAGCTGCGGGCTGGTGCGCAACGAGTTCGGCTTTTCGCTCGCCATAGCGCGCATCAACCGGCGTTGGCTCGCCGCCCTGCACCGCGCCACATCGAAGGAGGCGTGGCCCACGGTGCTGCCCGAGTGGCGCATCGCCTGCTCTGACTACGCCAACGGCAGCCGCTGCGTGGTGGTGATCGGCCACCGCAGCTTGCCGTTCCAGCCCGACGCCAACTACCTGTCGATGCAAGACCTGCCGGTGGCCAAGGCGCTGGCTGCGTCGAGCGCGGTGCCCGGTGTATTCGAGCCCATCCGCTGCGGCCCTTACCACCTGGGCGACGGCGGCGTGCTCGACAACCACGGCCTGCGCGAGCTTGACGCGGCCATCGGCACCGCGGTGTGCATCGATGCCTCGGCACCCGTCTTGCCGATGAACCCGGTCGACGGCTGGGCCACGCCAATGCGGGCGATGGATTTGATGATGGAGCAGACCCGTGGCGACGTGCTGCGCATGCGCAACTGCACGCTCATCTCGCTGCGCGACCCGGTGGCGCAGCCGAGCGGGCTCGATTGGTGGTCACACCTGCGTGCGCTGCGCACCGACCTCGACGACTTTGCCGCCACCGAAGCGCACCTGCTGTTTCTCGCCGGCTACCAGAGCACCACCGGCCAGCCCGAGATCCCGCTTGATTGCCCGCACGACGACATGCTGGCGCTGTGGGAAACGATGAGCCGCGCGGAGCCTGCAGAAGCCACGCCCGAGCTGCAACTGCAATTGGCCGACAGCCGCGAGGCCTGCCTCGACGACCTGGAGCGAGGCCAGCACGTGCTGTTCTCAGGCCTGCAGAAGCGCTCGCCGGCCTCGGTGGCCGTGACGCTCACTTCGCTGGTGATGGTGGCGATCACCGTCTTGTTGCTGCTGCTCCTGGCCAAGCTCACGTGGGCCTGGGGCATTGCGCTTTTCCCTCGCTCGCTGCGAAACATGTCGGCCAACGGGCTGCTGGGCCTGCTGTGGGTCGGCGGTGCTGCCTGGTTGTGGCAGTTCTACGCGCCACGGCAAGGCGCCATGTTCTACAACATGCGGCAATGGTTCGGCGTGCTAGCCGGCCCCATCGTGCTGCCGGCGCTGGTGCTGCTGTCGATCACGCTGCGCTTGAAGGTGATCGCGTTTTCGACCCGCGACCTGACGGCCTGGGCGCGCACGGCGTTGACGCAATACCAGCGCCGGCGTGCGGGCGGTTGAGCCACTGATCTCTGTTCCCCGTTCGCCGTTCGCCCTGAGCCTGTCGAAGGGTGCACACATCTCCGTTCGGGCTGAGCCTGTCGAAGCCGGCGCCGTTCACCGCGCACCCTTCGACAAGCTCAG
>NZ_JANOCG010000586.1:0-1788 GCF_031412075.1 Rhizobacter sp. | reverse complement strand
GCCCCAGAAGGCAACAGGGGGGCCAGGATTGGTGACTCGGCCGGTGTCGGCATCGAATCGATGCTCAAGGGTGAAGCCAGCCTTCACGCCACCACCAAGATCTTCAACGCCACGGAAGCCGAGGCGTGAAGCGTTGTTACGCAGCAGGGTAACGCTGCTGCTAGCGCCGCCCGACTCAAGCTTCTGGCGTTCCACGGATTCATTCAGGCGACCGTAGACGGTCACAGAGCTTTGGGCGAGAGCCGAGCCAGCTGCCACGGTGGACAGAGCGGCGATGAGGATAGAGCGCTTCATGAGCATTCCTTATTTGCGATGTGCGGAGTGAATACCGCGGGGGTGTCACAGGGGTTGTGTGCGTACGGCCTGCACAACTGACTCGCGAGTTTAGGCGCGGCGTTCATGGAAAACCCCCGTCTCGTTGCGCTTGTGCAACAGCTAATTTTGTGAAGCAAGATTGCTAGCACGAGCTCAGCGGCCGCGTTGATGCGCAGGGCTTTCCAGACGTTTTGCCAACAAAGACAGTAGCAAGGTCAGGGCCAGGTACACCACGGAGATGGCGAGGTAGGGTTCCCAATAGCGCGAATACGCACCGGCGACGGTGCGCGCGGCCAGCGCCAATTCGGCCAAGCCGATGGCGGAGACCAACGACGAATCCTTGATCAGCGTCACCCCTTCGTTCACCAGCGCGGGCAGCATGCGCCGAAACGCCTGCGGCAGCACGATGAAGCGCATGGCCTGCGGGTGGGTGAGCCCGAGGCTGTAGCTGGCCTGGGTCTGGCCAATGTGGATGCTCTGGATGCCAGCCCTGAAAATCTCGGAGATGTAGGCCCCGGCGTTCAGGCTCAGGGCCAGCGCTCCGGAGAAAAAAGCGCCATGCGATTGCCTGAACTCGCGCGCCGCCTCGCCTGCAAGCAGCAGGCCGCTGTCAGGATGGATCAGCGCCGGCATCAGCGCAAAGTGCACCAGCAGGATCTGCACGAAGAGCGGCGTGCCGCGAAAGAAGGTCACGTAAGCCAGCGTGACCACGCGCAGCGCCTTCAAGCCCCAAGCCAATGGGGCCGAGGGCGGCTGGGGCGCGTCTCGCGAGCTGCTGATGAGCCCCAGCAACACCCCCAGCACCAGGCCGGAACTGATGGAGACGATGGTCAGCGCCACGGTCATCCACAGGCCGGCCACAAACAATGGCCCGTAGCCGGCCAGGATCTCCCAGCGCAGATCCATCGTCGCGTGCCTCGGGTCTTTTTACTTCGAAGCGGCGGAAACGGGTGCGCCAGCCGCGGCAGGCGCTGCGCCGAAGTACTTGGCGTAGATCTGATCGTAGGTGCCGTCGGCCTTGATGTCGGCCAGGCCTTTGTTGAGCTTGCCGAGCAGGTCGGCATTGCCCTTCTTGACCGGCAGGCCGTATTGCTCTGGGGCGAAAGCCTTGTCGGCCACCGTCTTGAACTTGCTGCCAGCGTTGTTGGTCACGTAGTTGATGACCACGCCGTTGTCGGCGACCACGGCATCGACGCCGCCGGCTTCCAGCTCTTTCAGCGCCAGCGGGGTCGATTCGAAGCGCTTGATGTTGGTGCTGTTCTTGCCTTGCAGCTTGCTCACCACTTCATCGCCGGTGGTGCCGGTCTGCACGCCGACCTTGAGCTTTTTCAGGTCGTCGAACTTCGAGATCTTGGAGGTGGCCTTCACGGCGATCAGCTGTTGCGCGTCGAAGTAGGGGTCGCTGAAGTCCATCGACTGCTTGCGCTCTTCGGTGATGGTGACGGCAGACACCAGGAAGTCGCGGTCGCCCTG